>JAYRTK010000073.1:0-12747 GCA_041919595.1 Lysobacteraceae bacterium | reverse complement strand
AGAGGCTGCGATCGTTGGTGCGGAGGGCGCTGTTTTCGTCGGCTAACTGTCCATTACAGCGGACATTCTGCCGCTTCGCGGCAGCATGCCGCTGAATTCAGTAGTTAGGCGTCACATCATTCATAAGGAGGAGTGTCATGGGGGCGGAAAGTCTAGACTGGGCACCATCAGCAATCCTTAAGCTCGTGGCGGTAATTGGATGTTTGGTAGCCATGATCTATGGCGCACGCGGAGTCTTTTTACGTCTCAAAGAGAAGAACCAAGGCTTCGCACCAAATTCTCTTCAAGCGCTTGCCATTGTCTTTTTCTTGCCAATCGTCGTTATCGTCGCTTTAGTGGCAGGCTTAGAGTCTCAGGCGTTAGCCGCACTCCTCGGGACGGTTGCTGGGTACGTTCTTTCAAGCCCCAAGCGCGACGGTGAGGCCTAACAATTCATTCAAGCCGACGCCGCTTCGCGGCGCGGCTTAATTCAGACGTTAGGTGTCTTTTGGAGCTTAGATGGTAGACGTAGAAAGAGCTCAAAATCTCTTGCGGGTACTGACCGAAATCACTGATCACCCGCTATATGACAACTCACCGAGAATTGGGTTAAGTGCAATTCTCGCAAACACGACCTTAGAATTTGGAAATTCAACAAGAATTCTTTGCTCAGAAAATCAACTATTAGGCGCAACGGTCTGCTTAAGATCTCAGTTTGAGTCATTCGTCAGAAGCGTATGGGTAGCCCATTGCGCGACCGACACGCAGATTGAACGACTCAATATCAACCAACTCACACTTGAAACCATTCAAGGCGCAAAAAATATTCCACTAGCAAATGACATGATCGCAGAGATGCAACAAGTTCCAAATCTTGCAAATCTTATGGTCTCGATCAATGAGTTCAAAGATTCAGCCTGGCGCTCCCTTAATTCATTTGTTCACTCCGGACTACATGCCGTTATTCATACAAAATTTGGCTGGCCAGACCACCTAATAGATCAAACATTCCGCATAAGCAACGGCATTTGTTTGTCCGCCTTTACGCATCTCGGAATACTGACTGGAATTCCCGGAATTCAGTCAGAAATTTATCGAGCAGCAAGTAGCTTCTCGAGCGTCTTGCCGGCGTACCGCTAAGACACCTAACAATTCGTTCAAGCCGACACCGCTTCGCGGCGTCGGCAAAGCCTCTATGATTGTGGCATTGCCGCCACCGCAAAGCGGTGCGGCTTAACTCAGCAACTGTCTTGTGATTTGATCTTTCAGGCAGCGATGGTGTCGCCTCCTTCAGAACGCAGTTCGTCACGCCGCCGTGCGTTGACGATGATCAGCAGCTTGCGCATGCAGGCGACCAGAGCGACCTTGCCCGGCTTCCCGCGCGCCCTGAGTTGCTGGTAGTGCGCCCGCATTACCGGATCCCATCGCACCGCCGACAAGGTGGCCATGTACAGCGCCACCCGCACCGGTGCACGTCCGCCGCGGATGCGGCGCTTGCCCGAGGTCTGTCCGCTGTCGCGGTTCATCGGCGCCACCCCCACCAACTTGGCGATCTGTTGCCCGCTCAATCGGCCAAGCTCCGGCAGCAACGCCAGGCTCGTGGCCTGGAAGATCGGTCCCATGCCCTTGGACGAACGCAGCGCTGGGCTTGCATGCGTCTTCAACAGGGCATGCATCGCCGCGTCGATGGCCGTAAGCTCCCGCTTGAGTGCTGCAATGGTGCGCGTCATCCGCTGGCGCACCGCCGGTGACGTGAGCGCGGCCTGCTGCTTCTGTGCCTGCAAGGTCACCACCACCTGGCCGCGTCGACGCAGCCAATCGCGCAGCTCGCGCTGCCAAGGTGGCGGGGCCTGATGACGGCGAATACGATCATGCAAAAGCCGAGCCATCAGGGCCAGCAGGGCGGCATCGATGGCATCGGTCCCACTTGTTGGCCAGGCGCTTTTCGGGGCGGTCTGACTGACGATCCACCCGCATCATGGCGATGATGGTTGTTCCCGCATCATGGCCTCGGTCGCATGTCTGCAGTAAGCTGGCGCGCGTCCTTCGCCCGATGCGCGGCGATCCTGATCCGGCCGATATCCGAATGTCCCTGTCCCTGCAGCCGCCCGCGTCGGAAGACATGCGCGAACTTCTCGAGTTCGAGACCCGCAACCGCGCCTATTTCGAAAGCACGATCAACGCCAGACCGAGCGACTATTACTCCGAACACGGCGTCGCCAGGGCCATCTCGCTTGCCGCGGAGGAGGCGAGCGCCGGAACCGGATTCCAGTATCTCGTCCGGGAGGCCTCGGGCGCGCTCGTGGGACGCGTCAATCTGGGCAGGATCCGGGGCGCGCATTTCCATTCCGCGGAATTGGGCTATCGCATCGGTCGAGAGGCGGCGGGCAGGGGCTACGCGACGGAAGCGGTCCGCCTCGTGCTGGGCAAAGCCCATGGAGAGCATGGTCTGATCCGCATCGAAGCCACCGCGAGGCCGGAGAACGCCGCTTCGGTGAAGGTTCTCGGTCGGAACGGCTTCGTGCAGTATGGTCGTTCCAGCAGGAGTTTCGAGCTCGATGGCGTCTGGTACGACCTGCTGCATTTCGAGCGGCGAACGGACGCCTGATCACTCGAGCCGGCGCGCCGATGCCGGAAGTCGCGCGATCGCATTCGCGCCCGCGCCCGCGCCACGGGCCGGGCGTCGTCGCGTGGCACGGTGCGAGTTCCTTTGATCTGCCGGTCGATCTTGCCCCGGCAGCGCGCACTTGAATTCCCGGAAACCGCCCGGATGGGATGGTTTCCGTCGCTGCGGTATCTTCTCGCGCGAGAACGACCCGGCCGTGCGCTTTCGGCTTTCCTCAATTCCACTTCGGAGCACCGATGACAACTTCGATCGTCCGCCTCAACCCGCCGACATTGCCGGATGCCGGTGCCATGGGATATTCGCAGATCTCGATCGTCGAACCGGGGCGAATGGCGTATATCTCCGGTCAGGTCGCGTGGCGGCCGAACGGTGAGGCCGCGCCCGAAAGTCTGACCGAGCAGATGCAGATCGTCTCGATCAACGCGAGAGCCGCGCTGGAAGCGGTGGGCGCCGCGCCGCAGGATGTCGTGATCGCGCGGATCTATCTGGTCGATCTCACGCCCGAGAGACTGGCGGCGCTGATGCCGCCTTTTCTTGCCACCTTCGAGGGCGCGCAACCCAGCGTGACCGGTGTCGGTGTCGAGGCGCTCGCCGGCCCGGATCTGCAGGTCGAGATGGAACTGGTGGTCCGGCTTCCCGATTGAGGGCGTCATCATCTTCGCGATGATCTTCGTCCTGGTGACGGAGGCGCGCACGCCGTGTTTCAGGCGGATGCCACACACCGAAACGCCCCGGCGCCAGCGGCGTCCGGGGCGTTCGCATAGGGTGGGCGGGCGCGTTATTTCCGCGGTTTGCCCGCTTTGCGATGGCGGGCCGCCGCGGCTTCGGGCGAACCCGAGTAGCGCCAGGCGACCGGGGCCTTGCCCGGCAGTGCGATCTCGGGCAGGCCGCGGGTCTTGAGTTCGGCGTTGATCGCGGCGAGATCGCCGCTGCGGAGGCCATCGAAATCCCGTTCCAGCGCGAGCAGCTGACGTTCGAGCACGCCGGTGTAGGCGATCAGCGTGTCGGCCGGCCGGCCTTCGTAGCCGAGCAGGCCGCCATAGAGGCTGTCCATGTGCTCGCGCAGACGCTCCTCGCCGGTGATCGCGCCGCCTTCCTTGGTCGCGACGATCTGTCTGCGCAGGGCGTCGGCGCGTTCGGACAGGGCGGCGAGGCGTTTGCGCAGGGTGTCGGTCCCGGGCAGTTTGCCGGCGGTGGCGTCCGCGCCGCCGCGCACCGCCTGGATCTTCGCGACCAGGTCGCTCATGCGGCCGAACATCGCGTGCACCTTCATCGTCGCGTCGAAGTTGGCCCTGCGATCGGCGATGGTGAAAGTGGCGCGGCGGTCGAGGCCGACCTCGATCGTCTGTTCGTACACGGTGTCGCCCTTGGTCATGCGCACGGTGTAGGTGCCCGGCGGAACGCGCGGACCCTGTGTGGCGTTGCCGGCGAGACTGGCGGCGGGCGGCACCACCGGCGGCTTGACGTTCATCGACCAGTACACGCGGTTGAGGCCGCGACGCTTGCTGGCGGGCAGGGTCTCGACCACGTTGCCGGCGGCGTCCAGCACTTCCAGCTTGAGCTTGCCGAACAGATGCCGGGTCTTCTGGTAGTAGGTGATGACCACGTCGTTGGATGCGCTGGCGCCGGCGTAGCTGGCGTTGCCTTCCGACCAGCCGCCGAAGGTGTTGTAGCGCTGCTGCTGCGGGCGCCCGGGCAGGAACACCGCCTCCCTGGCCAGGGTCTCGGGCGTGATCGCACGCAGCGGGGTGAGGTCGTCGACGATCCAGATGCCACGGCCGTGGGTGGCGAGCACCAGATCGTGATCGCGCGGCTGCACGACCAGATCGCGCACCGCCACGGCCGGGAAGTCGCCGCCCTTGAACTGCGCCCAGTGGGCGCCGTCGTCGAGCGAGATCCACAGGCCCAGTTCGGTGCCGGCATAGAGCAGGCCGGGCTTCACCGGGTCCTCGCGCAGCACGTGCGCGTAGCCGCGGACGGTCTTCGGATTCTGCGGCGTGGCCAGCGCGGTCCAGGTCGCGCCGTAGTCGGTGGTCTTGTAGAGCATCGGCCCCATCTCGCCGAAGGTGTGGCGATCGAAGGCGACATAGGCGGTGCCGGCGTCGTGGCGGCCCGCATCGATGTACGACACCCAGGAGTTCGCGGGCACCTTCGCGCCGGCGATCACGTTCTTCCAGGTCCTGCCGCCGTCGCGGGTGACCTGCACGTTGCCGTCGTCGGTGCCGACCCAGATGACCTTGCCGTCCTTCGGCGATTCGCTGATGGTGTAGATCGTGGTGTGCATTTCCGCCGACGAGTTGTCGACGGTGATGCCGCCGGAGAGTTCCTGCTGCTGCTTTTTCGGATCGTTGGTGGTCAGATCGGGCGAAATGCGTTCCCAGGTCTGGCCCTGGTTGCGGGTGCGGAACAGGAACTGCGCGCCGATGTACAGCGTGCCCTTCTCGTTCGGCGAGAGATGCAGCGGCGTGTTCCAGTTGAAGCGCAGTTTCTCGCCGTCGCCGGGGCGCGGCTGGATGTCGCGCGACGCATGGGTGCGGCGGTGGATGCGGGCGAGGTTGCCGCCCTGGTATTCGGCGTAGACGTAGTCCGGGTCGGTCGGATCGGAGAACACCCAGAAGCCGTCGCCGCCGTAGAGATTCTCCCAGCGCTGGTTGGTGATGCCGCCCGGATAGGAGGAATCGCCGACCCAGGAGCTGTTGTCCTGCAGGCCGCCGTAGACCTGGTACGGATCCTTGTCGTCGACGCTGACGTGATAGAACTGCGAGATCGGCAGGTTCTGGCCCTTCCACCACGTCTCCGCGCCGTCCTTGGAGTACCAGATGCCGCCGTCGTCGCCGGCGATCACGTTCTTCGGGTCGGCCGGATCGATCCAGACATCGTGGAAGTCGGCGTGGGTGTTGCCGGTGTCGGCGAAGGATTTGCCGCCGTCGAGGCTCTGGATCAGATGCAGATTGGTCTTGAACAGGCGATCGGCGTTGGACGGATCGACGATGAGATTCGCGAAGTAGAACGGACGCCACACCATCATCTGGCTGTCGTCGCGGCGATCCCAGGTGCTGCCGCCGTCGTCGGAGCGGTACAGGGCGCCCTTCACGCCTTCGACGAAGGCGTAGACGATCTTCGGATCGGACGGTGCCACCGCCACCGCGATGCGGCCGTAGGGCTTCGCCGGCAGGCCACCACCGACCACTTCCTTCCAGGTCCTGCCGCCGTCGGCGGAACGATACAGACCGCTGCCGCTCTTCGCCTCGGGGCCTTCGCCGCCGCTGCGGAAGGTCCAGCCCTTGCGCCGGAAATCCCACAGCGAGGCGAACACCACGTCGGGATTCTTCGCATCGAGGCTCATGCCGCCGCAGCCGGTGGAGGCATTGCCGCCCTTCAGCACGTGCGTCCAGGTCTTGCCGCCGTCGCCGGTGCGATACACGCCGCGTTCGGTCGAGTCGCTCCACAGCTTGCCGGTGACGCAGACGAGCGCGGTTTCGGGATTGCGCGGGTCGACCGCGATCTTGACGATGCGCTCGGAGTTCGGAAGGCCGAGGTGTTTCCAGCTTTCGCCGCCGTCGGTGCTGCGATACACGCCGTCGCCGATCGAGACCGAGTTGCGCGTCCACGCCTCACCGGTGCCGACCCAGATGTCGTCCGGATTGCCCGGGTTGAGCGCGAGCGCGCCGATCGACTGCACCGGTTGCCGGTCGAATTTCGGCCGGTAGGTAGTGCCGCCGTCGGTGGACTTCCACACGCCGCCGCTGGCCGCGCCGACCCAGATCGTCAGCGTGCCGTCCTTGCGTCGCATCGCGGTCAGCGCGGAGATGCGTCCGCTCATGGTGGCGGAGCCGATGTTGCGGATGCCGAGGCCGGAGATCACGCCCTGATCCGGATGCGGCGCCGGTTCGTCGGCGCCAAGGGCGAGGCCGGTGCAGACGGTGGCGCCGAGCAGGAGGGTCAGGCGTCCGATGGTGTGGTTCATGAGCGTCTCCGGGTCAGGGCCTGGCGGTGGGAAAACCGAACATCGCGTTGTCGACCGCCGCGTTCAGTTCGATCGTTTCGAGCTGCACCTGTCCCTGCTCGAACGGGAAATACACGCCGTCGACCATCACGTATTCGCCCACGTCGGTGACGCCGACCTGCTCCTGGCCGCGGATGAACTGATGGTCCTCGATGCGGATTTCGAGGAAGTGATCCGGGTCGAGGAACACGACGCGGCTGTCGCCGTTCCGGAAGGTCACGCGCAGCTTGTGCGCGTCGGTGCCGTCGATGTCCTCGGAGCCGAGGTATTCGAGCCGGCTGCCCTTGGCCTTCCAGTCCAGCAGCGGGCCGCCGATGTCGGCAGCGATGATCAGACTCTTCGCATCGTCGGCGCTGAGCTTCTGCGGATCGCGACGGCCGCCGAAGGGCTGGATGCTCCAGGCTTCCTTGCCGTCCCACGCGTTGATCGCGGTCATGCCCTGCAGCGAGAATTCGAAGCGGATCTTGTCCGGCGCGACCGCGTAGGACACGGTCCGCGCTTCGGTGCCGCCACCCAGGCGCAGGACGCCGACGCTGCGCAGGCTGGTGATCGCGCGGAGCTTGTCGGCGCCGCCGCGGGCTTCGAGGTTCTTCGCGACGAGTTCCTCGGCGGTGAAGGCGCCGTCCGCGGCATGCGCGACGGACGCGAGTGACAGGCCGACGAGCGCGGCCAGCAAGGTCGAACGGATCAACATGAGGGTCTCCCGACACCGGCGGGTGCGCAGATCCGCACCGTAGACCTCGACGCCGCCCGTGATCAGGGCCGGAAGTCATGACGCGACGCAACAGGCCGATGCGGCACAGCGACGGGCGCGGCGGTGACGCCGGGGATCGGCCTCGCCGCCCCTTCGGTATGCTGGACAGCCCCATCGCGGGTCGATGTCGTGATGCGCACCCTGTCCGTTCCGAACACCACCCCATGTGCCTGATCGCGCTCGCCTGGCGTGCGCATCCGCGCTACCGGTTGGTGCTCGTCGCCAATCGCGACGAATTCCATGCCCGTCCGACGCGGCCGCTGGCACAGTGGGACGACGCGCCGGAGCAAAACAAGGACAGCAAAACAAGGACACCCACAATTCCCTGGCGTCTGAAACAAGGACACCCCCAATGACCGGGCTCGATCTTTTGCGCCCAAGCTGAAGTGGACGCTTAAACAAGGACACCCACGGCGAAACAGCCAAATAGCAAAACAAGGACACCCACAATTCCCTGGCGTCTGAAACAAGGACACACCCCAATGACCGGGCTCGATCTTTTGCGCCCAAGCCGAAGTGGGCTTCCCTTCCTCCCGCAAGCCGCCGGTTGCCTGAGTGGCATGCAGACCTTCGCCCATGGCGGGCCCTCCCCGGACGGGCCTCGATTCATCGCGTCATCGGACTCATCCCAGTCGTTCGGCCAACTTCAGTCCTTTCAGCCATCGTTGCCCGATCCGGACGGCAAGATCGATCAGTTGCTCGGCGCTGCCGACCGCTCGCCAGTAGCCGCTGCCGATTCCGCGTACGCGGGTCGTCCAGTCCGTGGGTGAAGAGTCGATTCCATGCAGGCAGGCCGGCGGCTCACCGATGATCCGCCCACGCCTGTGGGGCGACAGCTGTCGCCCGGTCCAATCCAGCAATTGCAGATAGTCGACGGTGGTGATCGCCTGCGGCGGCTGCAGTACCCCCAGGATCGGCCCGAGCCGCTGCCCGAGGACCTCGGGCGTCGCGTCCGCCTGCGCCATGCGCGCGGCGATGCTGGTGTGAGCGGAGTCTTCCAGTCCCTGCGCGATACCCGCGCGGACCGGGTTCAGGTCGACATAGGCCATCGCTGCCAGCAGAGCGCGTTCGTCGCACAACCGCTGAGCCTTGAATCGCCCTTCCCAGAAACGGCCCTTGCAGGCGTCTTCGCGATTGGCCCGCCGGGCGATGGGCTCGGCCAGACAGCGCATCAGCCACGACAGATCGGACAGCCGACCGCGGATGATCCGCATGCGCCCGGAATCGGCCAGCAGACGCCCGCATTTGGCATTGATCGATTGAGCGGTCTCTTGCCGGGGAGGAAACAGGCGCACCCACCGGGCGGCGACATCCTCGTCGCTCCAGCGGGCAGCGGCCTCGGGCGCCAACTGTACGACCAGGTGCAGATGGTTGCTCATCACGGCGAAGGCGTGGACGGAGATGGCGAAACACTCGGCCAACAGGCCGAGGCGCTGCTCGATCCAGGTCTTGCGGTGTTCGAACGATTGTCCGGTGCAGTGGTCGACACCGCAGAGAAAGGCGCGCCGAACACAGCGTTGGACGCAGTGGTAGTGTCCATCGGAACCAGGTGGAACGAGTTGGCTGCGGGGTTGGGTCATGCCGACAGGATGGCTGCGCAGTTGCCCGGTGTCTGTCGGAAAAGCGGCCGTTGGGGTGTCGGCATTCTCTGAATCGTGGGTGTCCTTGTCTCACTACCCCCTGTCTCACTTAGTGGGTGTCTTTGTCTCAGTGTCCTTGTCTCAGTGTCTGTCTCAGTGCGACAAGGACGCAGGCCACGGAGCCGATCGAGCCACGTCGTGAAGCTCGCAAGTCGTCCGGTCCGCGCGCGCAAGGCGCGACTGCGTATCACGCCTCGTTCGATGATGATGCCGATGGTTTCGGCCGCTGTGCGAGCCAACGATCCAGTGCATTGGCGAAGGCCTGGCGGTCGCGTGCGTGCAGTGCGGGTGGCCCGCCGGTCTGCACGCCGGCGCCGCGCAGGTCTTCCATGAAGTTGCGGATAGACAGGCGCTCGGCGATGTTGTCGGTGGTGTAGCGGTCGCCGCGTGGATGGATCGCGTCGCCGCCTTTTTCGATCACGCGGGCCGCGAGCGGAATGTCCTGGGTGACGACGAGGTCGCCGGGCCGCAGACGTTCGACGATTTTGCTGTCGGCGACGTCGTAGCCGCCGTGCACCTGCAGCGCGCGGATGAAGCGCGAGGGCGGGCAGCGCAGCCACTGGTTGGCGACGAGGGTGACATGCACCTGTGCGCGGTCGGCGGCGCGGAACAGGATGTCCTTGATCGCCACGGGGCAGGCGTCGGCGTCGACCCAGATCTGCGGCGACGCGATCTCGATGGCGCTCACTGCGGGTCGGCGGGTGGTTCGCGCTCGGTGTCGGTGGCTTTCCCGCTTTCGCGTGCGGCGCGCTTCTTCGCCTGCTTTTCGTCCTGCTGTTTTTTCTTCGCGATTTCTCGCTGACGCTTCTCGAAGTTGTAGTTGGGCTTGGCCAAGGCGGTGTCCCGGGGCGTGAGAGGGAAGGGGCGGGCCGCATGCTGCTGCCGCTCGGTGTCTCGGGAATGAGCCGGTGGGTCTGGTCTGCCCGATGTCGCGATCGTGTGTGGCGGCGGAGGTGCGCGCATGCGGCGCGCATGCGGGGCATGCTACACCACGCCAGCCCGCGAGGCGTGTGCCTGCGATGTGGGCGCGAAACGACGAAGGGCGCCTGGTGGCGCCGCGGAAGCCGGGTGCAGAGCTCCGGCCTGGGCCCCTGACAGAGACCAGCACGTATGACGCATAAGCCGATGGCGTCGTGCGTCATTCGTCGCCGATGTCGAATGCCACGAAGAAGGCGCATGACGCTTCGCTTGCGCACCCTGCAGCAGCGTTTCCGGTCGAAAGCCGCCCCTCCTGCGCTTCGCAAGATGCCGCATCGACATCTTGCGAGCTGCCGCACATGAAAAACCGATGCGGGCTTCACGAGCCTACATCACGGCGCAGTGGTTCTTCTTCTGTTGCTCCGCGACCTGCGGCTGGTGCGCACGGTCGTAAGCCTGTTCCACCAGGTCGCCGGCGGTCTTCGCCATCGACTGGGTCTCTCCGGGGTCGTGCGTGACGCGTTCGTCGCGAGTGCCGCCGATGCGGATGATGCCGTCGGCGCTCGTCCAGACAGCGCCGACGCGCGATGGGTCGTTCAGGCCTTTTTCCTTGGCTTTCAGCATCGCGTGCGCGACGTCTTCGTTCCTGGCTTCGGGCAACCGCTCCCGCAGGAATTGGAAATATTCGCGGTCCGGGCTGGCTTGCTCGTTCGGTTTGCACAGGCTGCTGTCGACGACACGCCCCAGGCCGACGCGTTCCGCCGGGTTTTCCGGGGGCGTGATGCCGAGCGCCTCGAAATTGATCTGGGGCGGATGAAACCGATCCCGCTGGACCTGCACGACCCGCCCGTCTCCGAAGTCGAGGGTTTTCTGGCTCTCGATACTATTGATCGCGTTCAATACGCCATTGAGGCCTTGTCGCCATTCGTAGCCCTTTTCCTGATAGAACAGGCGGCCCATCGTTTCGCGAGTCATGGGGTTGTCCGCATCGAGATGGAGGCCGTCCGGCGAAGTGGCGAAGCCCGGCTTGTAGGTGGCGACCGGGCCTTGTTGGGTCTGCCGGATATCCACGTAGGGTTCCATGTCCTTCGGCGACAACCGGTAGATCTCGTGGAGCGTCAGATTCTCCTCGGGATGCTTCGCGAGCGCCCTGGACACGTGGGCGTTGACGCCGGCGGTTTCCGCATCGACCTCGAAATTCCGGTCGCGTTCCAGATACGTTCTCGCGATCTCCGTGTAGTCGTGCGGTACCGGCGTGTCCGCCATGGCCACGACCTGGTCGCTCAATGTCTGGTTCGCCTCGCGGATCGCGTTGGCGTCGAGCGCATGCCGGCTTTCGTGGGCGAGGGTGAAGTGGAGGTTGTATTCGATCGTCCGATCGTTGGCGACTTCCGCCAGTTGTTCCGGACTGAGGGCGAGGGACCGGGTACTGAAGCTGTAGACGCCTTGTCCCTCGTTCGGGGTCGTCATCATCACGAGGTTGTTGCTTTCGATGGCGCGCAGCAGATTCTCGCGCAACACACCGTCCTCGCGGAGCATGTCGAACACCGTGCGCTCGGCCTGATCGCTGATGGGGGCTTGCCGCCTCATCGCTCGCTCGCCGTTCACATCCTCGACATAGCCCGTGTACATCGCGTCGAGTTTCACATCCGCTTCAGATGCTGCCATGACCTTCTCCTTCCGGATCGAGTTTCGAAGTTGAACAATGGATCTCCTCGTACCGATGGACGTGACGGGAGGCTTTTCGTGTCGCGAACTACAGGTTCGGCCGATGCCCGGGCGCCGCGCGTTGCGTCCGCAGCGACTCGATGCCGTTCTCCCGGCGGTATGTGGAGGATGGGGGGCGAATTCGTCGCGGATCGAGGACGCGTCGCAGACGGGGCTTCACGAAGCCGTCCTGTGCCGACGACCGATGCGTTCCGGTGGCGGTGCGAAGGCCGGGGTGAGCTGCGTTCGGAGTGACCTGGGCGGGGTCGAACGGTGCATGAGACGAAGCAACCTCTTCCGTGAAAACGATGGTCGAGCCGCTGGTCGGGGTGCGATTGTGACGGCGGCAGCACTTCTACCGCGGCGGTCGCTCGCAGTCAATGCGAGCAGAGTCCCCGGCCCATGCGCCTGCCGTCCGCTGGTGTCCGCATGCCCGCCCTGAACGACGAAGGGCGCCTGGTGGCGCCCTTCGTTCCTTGCCCTTGCAACGCGGTTCGATTACTTCAGGCCCGCGGCCTTGCGCAGTTCGTCGGCCTTGTCGGTCTTCTCCCAGGAGAAGGCGGTGGCCTTGACGGTCTTGCCGGCGCCGTCGACGTACGAGACGTCCTTCGGCTTGCGGCCGAAGTGACCGTAGGCGGCGGTGTCCTGGTAGATCGGGTGGATCAGGTCGAGCATCTTCACGATGCCGTACGGACGCAGGTCGAAGTGCGCGCGGATCAGCTTCTCGATCTTGTCGTCGCTGATCTTGCCGGTGCCGAAGGTGGTGACCGAGATCGAGGTCGGCTCGGCCACGCCGATGGCGTAGCTCACCTGCACTTCGCACTTGTCGGCCAGGCCCGCGGCGACGATGTTCTTGGCGACGTAGCGCGCGGCGTAGGCGGCCGAGCGGTCGACCTTCGACGGATCCTTGCCCGAGAACGCGCCGCCACCGTGACGGGCCATGCCGCCGTAGCTGTCGACGATGATCTTGCGGCCGGTCAGGCCGCAGTCGCCCACCGGGCCACCGATCACGAAGATGCCGGTCGGGTTGATGTGCACCTTGTTCTTCGGCAGCTTTTCCAGCCACTTCTTCGGCAGCACCGGCTTGAGGATGGTCTCGTACACGCCTTCGACCAGA
>JAYRTK010000072.1:0-13368 GCA_041919595.1 Lysobacteraceae bacterium | reverse complement strand
GCAGATGCGCGTTCGAACCGCCCGCACCGAACGACGACAGGCCCGCCAGGCGCGGCCACACCCGGCCGTCCACCTCCGGCGCCGGCCACGCGCGCAGCGTCTGGTTCACCACGAACGGCGTCTTCGCGAAGTCGATGTGCGGGTTCAGACGCGACGAATGCAGCGACGGCACGATCTGCCGGTGCTTCAGCTGCAGCAGCACCTTGGTCAACCCCGCGATCCCCGCCGCCGACTCGCAGTGGCCGATGTTCGATTTCGCCGAACCGATCAGGCAGAACCCGGTCTCCTGCGTGTACTTCGCGAACGCCTTGCCCAGCGCCGCGATCTCGATCGGGTCGCCCAGCTTCGTTCCCGTCCCGTGCGCCTCGATGTAACCGATCCGGCGCGCGTCGATCCCCGATTCGGCCAGCGCCCGGCCGATCACCGCCGCCTGCGCCTGCGGATTGGGCACCGTGTAGCCGTTGGTCTTGCCGCCGTGGTTCAGCGCGCTGCCGCGGATCAGGCCGTACACCTGATCGCCGTCGCGCTCCGCGTCGGACAGGCGCTTGAGCACCACCACGCCCACGCCTTCGCCAGGAATGTACCCATCGCCGCCCTCGCCGAAACTCTGGCAGTGGCCGTCGCTGGAGATGAACTGGCCGGCGCTCAACACCAGATACTTGTTCGGGTGGATGCTGACGTTCACGCCGCCGGCAAGCGCCATCCGGATGCGACCGGCCTGCAGGTCCTGGCAGGCGAGATGGATCGCGGTGAGCGAGGACGAGCACATCGTGTCCACGGTCATGCTCGGACCGTGCAGGTTCAGCGCGTAGGACACGCGGTTGGCGATGCTGGCCGCACTGACCGGAACGCCGAGCGGCGTCCCGCGCAGGCTGGCTTCGGCACCGAACAATTGATACTCGGTGAACATGAGACCGGCGTAGACGCCGACCTGGCCGGGCTGATCGCCGTCTTCCGCGAACTGCAGTCCCTCGCGGGTGTAACCGGCGTCCTCGATCGCCATCCACGCGTGCTGCAGGAACAGCCGCTCCTGCGGATCGATCAGCTTCGCTTCCTTCGGCGAGATATTGAAGAACTGCGGATCGAATTCGTCGACGCCGGCGATGAAGCCGCCCCACTTGCTGAAGTGGCGACCGGACGCGGTGCGGTCCTCGCTGTACCAGCGGCGCCAGTCCCAGCGGTCCTCCGGCACTTCGACGATGCAGTCGCGGCCATCGCGAAGATTGCGCCAGTACGCCTCGATGTCGATCGCTTCGGGATACCGTCCGCTCAGACCGACGATCGCGACCGGCTCGGCAGGGCCCGGCCTGGCAGCGCCCGATGCGACCGGCGCGCCGGCAGGACCGGCGGATCCGCCTGCAGGGCCACCGAAGCGGCGGCGCGCGCGCAGACTGCGCGCGCCGGACGAGGGCGCGATCAGGGCCGGAGCGATCGCCGCGGTCGACGACGACAGCGGACCGGCGGATGTCGACGCAGAATCCGTCCGCTCGGCGAACAATCGCTGCAGCGGCGCCGCGTGCTGCGCGACGAAATAATCGGCGAGATCGTGCAGGGTCTGGTATTCGAAGAACAGCGTCTTCGGCAGCGAGCCGAAGGTCTGTTCGAGCCGGTTGGTCAGCTGCATCACCAGGATCGAATCGATCCCGTACTCCTCCAGCGCGGCGCGCGGCTCGATGCGCTGCACCGGCAGCTTGAGCAGCGCGGCGAACTCGCGGCGCAACCAATCGCGAGTGCGCGCGGCGAGATCGTCGGCGTCCAGCGGAGCGACCGCGGGAACGGTGGCGTCGGTCGGGGATCCGGTCGCCGGCACCGTGTCCACGACGGTCTCGGCAACCGCGGCGGCAGCACCGAAGAACGTCGCGCGCATTCGAGCCGGATCGCCTTCCATGACCAGCAGGCGACCGGCATCGGAGCTTCCAGCCCTGTCGTGCGCGCGGGCCAGCGCGACATCGAAGGCCTCCAGACCGGCACGACTGCGCATCGGGCGCATGCCCGCGAGATCGCGCAGCCAATCGCGGGCGGCGTGATCGATCGCCATGCCGCCCTCCTCCCACAGCGGCCAGTCGATCGCGACCGTGCGCCCGCGGCGTTCGCCGGCGGCGACCCGCGCATTGCGATAGGCCGCATAGGCGTCCATGAACGCGTTCGCGGCGGCATAGTCGGCCTGGCCGAGATTGCCCATGGCCCCGGCGACCGCCGAGAACAGGACGAACAGATCGAGATCGACGGCGCGGGTCGCCTGATCGAGATGGCGGGTGCCGAGCACCTTCGGCCCGAGCACGCGCGCGAATTCATCGCCGGTCTTCTTCAGCAGGAAGCTGTCGGCGATCGTGCCGGCCGCGTGCAACACGCCGTCGAGGCGGCCGTATTCGTCCAGCATCGACGCGACCAGCGCATCGACCGACGCGGCATCCTCGAGATCAACCGGACGATAGACCGCATGACCATCACCGGCGGACAGCGCCTGCAACACCGACGCACGCGGCGGGTCCAGCGCGCCGCGGCCGGCGAGCACCACGGTCGCGCCGCGTGCGCGACGCAGGAGGTCCTGCGCGAACAGCCGACCGAGACCGCCGAGACCGCCGGTGATCAGATACACGCCGCCGTCGCGCCACGGCATCGGCGCGGTCGTCGCCGGCGGCGCGATCTCCTGCCAGCGCGCGACCCTGCGCACGCCATCGACATCGGCGCCCGCATGGTGGATATCGACATCGCCGGGACGACGTGCATCCCGGCGCAGCAGCGTCGCCAGATCACCGGTCGCGATCCGCGCCGGCACCCGGATCAGCTGGCCGACGAGATTGGGATTCTCCAGCGCCGCGGTCTTCAGCAGGCCGGACAGACCGGCGAACAGCGCGGTTTCGCCGGCATCGAAACTGTCATCGCCGCCGTTATCGGTGCCGTTATGGGGAATGGCGATCTGGAACAGCGTCCGGCCCTGCGGCCGCGATGCGAGCAACGCCTTGACCCGGTCGAAGCAGGCCAGCGCCAGCGCGCGAAAGCGCCAGGCGATATCGCCACCATCCATCGGCAGCGCCGCACAGATCGCGCCGCCCAGCGCCTCGGCGAGCGCGCCTGCGTCGGTCTCCGGCAATTCGCACAGCACGACATGGTGCGCCGACCAGACCGGCGCTTCGTCGGCCTCGTCCACCGCTTCGACGACCCACGACGGCGCCGCCAGCAGCACGCCGTCTTCCTCGCGGACCGGCTCCGCTGCCGCCATCGGGGCGGCGGTCTGCGGGGATTCCGCGACGGCCACGGGCGCCGGCGCGCGTTCGCGCACCAGCGCGCGCGAGGAGAATCCGCGCAACTGCACGCAGACCGCGCCGTCCGCATCGCACAGATCGATATCGAGCTTGACCACGCGATCGCCGGCGCCACTGCCCGGCGCGTAGCGCACCCAGGCGAACAACTCGGACGCGCACGGCGCGAGCACGCGCAGCCGCTCCAGCGCGAACGGCAGCCACGGCGTCTCGCCGGCCTCGTCGAGCAATCCCGCCGCCGCCTGCAGCGCACCATCCATCAGGCTGGGATGCAGCACATAGCCATCCGCATCCACGCCGGCGGGCAGCGACAGCCGCGCCAGCAGTTCGTCTTCGCCGCGATCGATCTCGGTCACCGCACGGAACCGCGGACCGTAGAGCAGCCCCATGCGCGCGCAGCGCGCGTACAGCGTGTCCGCCGCCAGCGCGTTGCCGCCCATGCGCGCGCGCAGCGCGTCGGGATCCAGGCGGGTCGCGTCCGCCGCGACGAACGCGGCCACGCCCTGGCAATGGATGCGCTCGGCGTCGCCGACACCGCTGTAGATCTCGAAATCGACCGCGTCGCCGTCGCCGGGGATCAGCGCGATGTGCACCCGGGTCGCGCCGTTCGCCACCACCGGCTGCGCCCAGACCGTGTTGCGCAGTTCCGGCACCCGGCCGGCCGGGCGCTCGGGCAGGGCCTGTTCCAGCGCCGCACGCGCCATTTCCAGACAGGCCACGCCGGGCAGCACCCGACGCTCGCCGTCGCCGCTGCGGACGCGATGATCGGCGAGGAAGAACTCGTCGCCACCGAAGGTCGAGGTGTAACGCTGCTCGCCGAGATCGGACGTGTTGGCGTGCAGCAACGGATGCAGGATCGATCCGGTGGCGGAACCCGGGCCGCGACGCGAGAACTGCCGGACCAGCGCCACGGCATGGTCCTTCGACAGTCGCTTGCTCTTCAGTTCCGCGACCACGTATTCGATGAAATCGATCATTGACTGCTCCAGATGACCTGCCAAACGTCCCGCATTTCCAATTCACCGCAACGACTGCAAAACCGGGCCCGGGCGACCGCCCGGGCACCGGATTCCGGACCCGTCACACCAGCATCTTCAACATGTGCACGGCCTGCGCCGTGCCGATCGCGTCGCTTTCCAGCCGCTCGACGATGTCCTCGATCGCATGCGCATCCGCCCCAGCGGCGTCGCCGGACGCGGCGACGGGCGCCGCCGGCGCCGGACCGTCGGCGGCCGGTACCCAGTAGCGTTCGCGGGCGAAGGGATAGCCCGGCAGCGACGTGCGTCGCGGCGGATGGCCGCGATGCAGGCGGGTCCAGTCGAACGCCAACCCCTTGACCCACAGCGCCAGCAGTTTTCCGGACTTGTTGCGGGACACCCACTTGTCGATCGCTTCCTGCATGTCCTCGTCCCGGTCGATCAGTGCCAGACCTTCCTGGCCGCGTTCGACGCGGCCGCGCGCGGCGGTCGCGCTATTGTTGCCGTCCCGCAGCCAGGCTTCCAGCGCTTCCGCGAGTTCCGCGATCGATCCCGCCACCAGGCCCAGGCGCTCTTCCATCGCATCGCGACCGACCTGCAGGGTGTAGGCCACTTCGGCCAGATCGGCGGCCGCGCCGGGACCGCGCAGGAACGCGGCCAGATCGGCCGCCTTGCGCCGCAGCTGGGCTTCGGTCCGCGCGGACAGCGGAATCGCGAACGACGTGCCCGCCGGGCGCCCGGCCCGCGCCGGCATCGGATATTCCTCGATCACCAGATGCGCATTGGTGCCGCTGAAGCCGAACGAGCTGACCGCGGCCCGACGTCGCGCGCCCGGCGCCACCGTCCACTCGCGGGTTTCGCGGCAGAGCACGAACGGCGAGTCGGCGAAGTCGAAGCGCGAGGTCGGCGTGTCGGCGTGCAGGGTCGGCACCAGGGTGCGATGACGCATCGACAGCAGCACCTTCTGCACGCCGGCCACGCCGGCGGCCGAGGTAGTGTGTCCGAGATTGCTCTTGACCGAGCCGATCGCGCAGAAGCCCCTGCGATCGGTGCTCTCGCGGAACACCGTCGCCAGCGCTTCGAGTTCGATCGGATCGCCCAGACGGGTGCCAGTGCCGTGGGCCTCGACGTAGCCGATCGTGGCCGGATCGACGCCGCAGCGCGCGTAGACCGAGCGCTCGAGTTCGATCTGGCTGGCCACGCTCGGCGCGGTGATGCCGTTGGTCTTGCCGTCCTGATTGATCCCGCTGCCCAGAATCACGCCGTGGATCTGGTCGCTGTCGCGCTCGGCGTCGGCCAGACGCTTGAGCACCAGCGCGCCGACACCGTCGCCGTTGACGATCCCGTCGGCGCCCTCGGAGAAGGTCCGGCACTGGCCACCGGGCGAGAACATCCCGGCCGCGCTCATCGCCAGATACGAGTCCGGCACCAGCCACAGGGTCGCACCGCCGGCCAGGGCCAGATCGGTCTCGCCGCGCAGCAGGCCCTGGCAGGCCAGATGCACCGCGACCAGCGACGACGAACAGGCGGTATCGACGCTGATCGCCGGCCCCTTGAGATTGAGGTAGTAGGCGATGCGCGCCGCGCCGATGGCGTCGCTGTTGCTGGTGACCGTGGCCGAGGACAGCGCCCCGTGCCGCGCCAGCAGCAGCGCGTATTCGTTCGTCGACATGCCCAGATACACGCCGCAGCGGCGATTGCTCAGCGATTGCCCCGCGTACCCCGCATCCTCGAACGCGCGATACGCCTCCTGCAGGAAGAGACGATGCTGCGGATCCATCCGCTCGGCTTCCTGCGGCGAGATCCGGAAGAACAGCGGATCGAAACAGTCGACATCGTCGACCGCGCCCAGCCACTTCGACACGGTCCGCCCGGATCGGGTCGGGTCGGGATCGTAATAGCGCCCGACATCCCAGCGCGAAGCGGGCACTTCGACCACCGCATTGCGACCCGCGACCAGATTCGCCCAGAACGTTTCGAGATCGTCGGCCTGCGGATAGCGTCCGGCCATGCCGATGATGGCGATCCGCTCGTCGCCCGCGGGCGCGGCCGCCGCGGCGGGCACGACGCCCCTGCGATGCGTCCGCGGCGACAGTGCGACGACATCGCCCTGCACGCCCGGCAACGTCGGCGGCATCGCCACCGGTACGGCCGCCAGGGCCGTCACGGCGGCCGGCGCGGCCGGACGGTTCGACGCGATCTCCTGCGCCAGCAGCGAGGCCAGCGCGCGCACGGTCGGATAGTCGTAGACGCGGGAATTGGACAACGCGGTTCCGTAGTCGCGGTTGATCGCGACGACCAGTTCGACGCCGAGGAAGGAGTCGAGCCCGATCTCGGAGAACGACTGGTCCAGATCGATCCGGGCAGGATCGATCCGCAGCACCGCCGACAACCGCGTCTTCAACGCCTGCTGCAGCGCGGTTTCGTCCACCGCCGTCGCCACTGCCGCCGTCGCTACTGCCGCCGTGGCCACCGCCGTCATCGACGCCGCTGCCGGCACCGGATCCGCGTCGAACAGCCGCGCGCGTTCGAGATGCGCGCGCAGCCGCCGCGCATCGCCGGCGAGCACCAGCGTGCGATCCGCGTCCAGCGCGAGACTGCGCTGGAACGCGTCGAAGCCGGCCGCCGCGTCGATCGGCCGCATGCCGGTGGTCTGGGCGACCAGTTCGATCTTCGCGGTGTCGACCGCCATGCCGCCGTCGCGCCACAGCGGCCATGCGATCGACCGCGTGCGACCCTTGCGTTGGCCGGATGCGACGAGGCGGTTGCGATGCGCCGCGAAGGCGTCCATGAACCCGTTCGCCGCCGCGTAGTCGGTCTGGCCGACGAAGCCCATGCTCGCCGCGATCGACGAGAACAGCACGAACCAGTCGAGATCGAGATCGCGGGTCGCGTCGTCCAGATGCATGGTCCCGGCGACCTTCGGCGCCAGTACCCGCGCGAATTCCTCCGCCGATTTCCGGGTCGCGAGGTTGTCCGCGATCATGCCGGCGCTGTGCAGGATGCCGTCGAGGCGACCGAACTCCGCACGCACCGCGGCGATCGTCTCGCGGGTCTGCGCCGCATCCGCCGGATCCATGCGTCGATACGTCACGACGCCGCCCTGCGCGGCGAGCGCCTCGATCCGCGCGGTCTGCGCCGCATCGATCGCGCCGCGACCGGTGAGCACGACCCGGGCATTCGAGGTCCGCGCCAGGATGTCGCCCGCGAACAGCAGACCGAGGCCACCGAGACCGCCAGTGATCAGATACACGCCGCCGTCGCGGAACGCGGGCGTCGACGCATCCGCATCATCGACGCGCGCCCAGCGCGACACTTCGCGGCCGGCATCGCCATGCCGCAGCAGCGGTTCGTGCGCCCCCGCCTCGCGCTCGGCGCGCAACTGCGCGGCGAGCGCATCGGTGCTGGTCTGCGGCGGCACCAGGATCAGTTGCGCGGTCAGGTCCGGCGTCTCCAGCATCGCCGAACGCAACAGACCGGAAAGACCCGCGAACAAGGCCTGCTCGCCCGCATCGGGCACCACGATCTGCAGCAATGCGCGGCGCTGCGTCGCGTCGGCCTGCGCCATCGCCTGCTGCAGCGTCTGGACCTCGGCGAACGCTTCGAGCGCATGCGCGGCATAGCGCATCGCGACTGGCGCCGACGGATCGTCCGCCGAACGCCGGCATGCGCTGCCCGGCAGCGCGGCCTGCAGGGCCGCGGGATCGATCTCCCGCGTTTCGCAGAGCAGGACGTGATGTGTCGCGAACGCCGCGCCCGCGATCGCGGTGACGGGCGCGATCGCGCGCGGCCGCCACGACGGCACCGCCAGCAGGCGATCGGCATCGTCCACGGCCACGTCATCGGCGCGCGCACGCGCGACCGTCCCCTGCGGCATCCGCGCGACGGCGGATGCCGACAGGGACAGCCCCCGCAGCGCGACGCAGACGCGCCCGTCGGCATCGCAGAGGTCGAGATCGAAGGTGTCGCCGGAGAGATCGCCGCCATGCACGCGACGCACCCAGGCCACGCCTTCGGCCGGCCACGCTGCCGACATGCGCAGCGATGCCAGCGCCCCCGGCCAGACAGGCGCACCCGTCAACCGCGAGACCTCCACCAGCGCGGCCTGCAGCGCCAGCGGGTCGAACCCGTCGTCCGTCATCGGCGCATTCGCGCTCGTCCGCAGCACCGCCAGCGCCTGGTTGTCGCCGAGACGCAGCGACCGCAGCGTCGCCGATGCCTCGGCATCGAGCGCCACCTCGCCCATCGCCCCGCGCAACGCGGCGAGATCGAGCATCGCCGACGTGTCGCCGTCGATGAATACGACGCGGCCCTGGCACAGCACCGGCGCGGCATCGCCACTCCCGCGGGCGATGTCGAACTCGACCCCGCCGGCACCGTCCAGCGACAGCCGGATTTCGATGCCGGGCTCGCCGATCGCCGCGATCGGCGACGGCGCCCAGCGCAGATCCTGCAGTTCGAGCACGGCGCCGGACATGCGATCGGCACAGGCCTGCGCGACCGCGGCGCGGGCCATGGCCGCACAGGCCATCGCCGACAGCGTCCGGGTGCCGGCGCGCTCCACCAGCACCGGGTCATCGCCCGCGAACACCGAGCGATAGCGCTGACGATTGAAATCGGAGAGGTTGGCATGCAACAGCGGATGCAACGCCGCCGCGCGCGGCGGCGACGTGCCGCGAATCCCGGCATCGGCCTCCGCATCCGCCGCGATCCAGTAGCGCTCGCGCGCGAACGGGTAACCGGGCAATGCGACCCGTTGCGGCCGCACCGCGCCATAGAGGCGACGCCAATCGAATTCGAGGCCTCGCACCCACAGTTCGAGCAGCTTGCCCAGCCTGCGCTGAGCCAGCCATTGGTCGACGATCGCCGACTTCATGTCCTCGTCGCGGCTGAGCAGACTGATGCTCTCGCGGCCACGGCGAAGCTGCCCCTGGTGGCAATCCTCGATCCGCGCGTCGCCGTCGACCCACGCCTGCAGGCGTTCGCACAACTGCGGCACCGACACGACGAGGAACGCGACCCGTTCCTCCATCGGCTCGCGGCCGACCTGCAGGGTGTAGGCGATGTCCAACAGATCGAGGCCCGCGCCGTTGCCGCGCAGGAACGCGAGCAGGTTCCGCGCCATGTCGCGCAGCCGTTCCGGCGTCTTCGCCGAGAGCGGCACCGCGACCTTGCCGGCCTCGGTGAGCGCCGATACCGGCGGCCGCGCGCGCGTCGGCGACGCAGGCTCGGCGATGACCAGATGCGCATTGGTGCCGCTGAAACCGAACGAACTCACCGCCGCGCGACGCCGCGCGCCGTTGGCGGGCTGCCAGGGCTGCAGGCGATCGTTGATGTAGAACGGACTGCCGTCGAGCCGGATGTGTTCGTTGAGCGCCTCGAACTGGATCGTCGGCGGCAGTTGGCGATGACGGATCGCCAGCAGCAGCTTGATCGTGCCGGCGACGCCGGCGGCGGTCAGGCAATGGCCGATGTTGCTCTTCACCGAACCGAGCGCGCAGTAGCCGACCTCCCGGGTGTGATGCGCGAACGCCTGCTTCAGCGCCTCGACCTCGATCGGGTCGCCGAGCGCCGTGCCGGTACCATGCGCCTCGATCAGCTGGATCCCCGCCGGATCGATGCCGAAGCGGTCGTAGACCTCGCGCTCGAGTCGCGTCTGCGATTCCGGATTCGGCGCGGTGATGCCGTTGGTCCTGCCGTCCTGATTGACGCCCCAGCCCTCGATCACGCCGAGGATGGTGTCCTCGTCGCGCTCGGCATCGTCCAGCCGCTTGAGCAGGATCGCGCCCACGCCCTCGCCGAGCGCGAAACCATTGGCGCGATGATCGAAGCTGAAACAGCGGCCTTCCGGCGACAGCATGCCGCCCTGGCAGGTCTTGATGTGCATGTCCGGACCGGACATGACGTAGACGCCGCCCGCGAGCGCGAGATCGCTGGCGCCGGAGACCAGGCTGTCGCAGGCGCTGGCGATCGCCACCAGCGACGACGAGCAGGCGGTGTCGATCGAGACGCACGGACCCTGCAGATCGAGGAAATACGCGATGCGCGCGGCGAGGATCGACGAGGCGTCACCGGTGAAGCCGAGCGCGCTGATCTGCTGTTCGCGCGACAGCAGGTGGTAATCGCCCGCGGCGCAGCCGACGAACACGCCGCAGCGGCGGCCGGACAGCGTGCGCGCGTCGTAGCCGGCCTGTTCGATGGTGTGCCAGCAGGTCTGCAGGAACAGGCGCTGCTGCGGGTCCATGCTCTCGGCTTCGCGCGGCGAAATGCCGAAGAACAGCGGATCGAAACGATCGTAATCCTCCAGCGCGCCGAGCCAGCGACAGTAGGTCTTGCCCGGCGTCGGCGCGCCGGGTCGATAGTAGCGCTCGGGGTCCCAGCGTTCCGGCGGCACCGGCGACATGCAGTCGCGGCCCTCGGCGATATTGCGCCAGAACGCATCGACGTCGCCCGACTGCGGGAACTGCCCGGCCATGCCGATGACCGCGATCGCCGGACGCGGCGCGACGGCGGCCGCGCGCACGCCGGCACGCGCGCGTCGCGAGACCAGCGGCGCGACGGCGAATCCCGGATGGCGCGCGGCCGGATGGATCGCGGTACGTACCGGCAGGGGAACCGCCGCCGGCACCCCACCAGTGTCGACGTGCGCCGCGACCGTCGCGTCACCGCCCGCGCGCGGGACGTCCGCGCTCCGCCCCAGCGTGTCCGCGACGTGACGGGCGAGCTGGGACAGGGTCGGATGCGCATAGACCTTCGTCGCTTCGACCGACGTGCCGTAATGCGCGTTGATCCGGCGGATCCAGGTCACGCCGCTGATCGAATCCAGCCCCAGGTCGATGAACTGGGCGTCGTCGTCAATGCCGCTCTCGTCGAGCTGCAGTTCCTGCGCCAGCAGCGTGCGCAGGGTCGCCAGGATGGCGGTCACGGAGGCGTCGGTTGCGGAGGCGTGCATCGTCCCTGCGGACGCAGACATCGCGGGCGTGGCCTGCGCGGTGGTGCGGACCGACGTCGACTGCGACGCCGGAGGGTGCAGCACATCGCGGAGATGACGGCTCAGTCCCGCCAGGGTCGGATACGCGTAGACCTTCGTCGCTTCGACCGACGTGCCGTAATGCGCGTTGATCCGGCGGATCCAGGTCACGCCGCTGATCGAATCCAGCCCCAGATCGATGAACTGGGCATGCTCGTCGATATCGCCCTCGGCCAGATGCAGTTCCTGCGCCAGCAGCGTCCGCAAGGTCGATGCGATCGCGTCCGGCGCGACCTCCGCGGGCGGAGGCGCGAAACCGGTCGCGGAGGCGACCGTCGGCACGGGCGCCGACATCGTCGAAACGGCCGGCGCGGACAGCGCCAATGCCGAGACCGCAACCGCCGGCACGGCGGCCGCGGACGGGGATTCGCCATCGGCATGGAACTCGCGTTCGATCCGCGCCAGCGTCTCGGCCTGGCCGACGAAGGTGCGCTCGTGCATCGCCAGTTCGGCGCGATACGTCGCCTCGCGCGCATCGCGCTGCAGCTCTTCCCACCATCGTTTCAGTGCGAGCGAGCGCTCGCGCGGCGCACGCGCCATCGCATGGGCGAGCGCCAACGCCGCTTCCGCGATGTCCGCGCGCGGCAGCACGCGCATCCGCAAGCCGCGCGCGCGCATCGCCGCGCCGGTGAGCGGCTGCGCGGTCAGCAGGCCTTCGTTCGCCAGATCGCGGCCCATGCGCGCGGCCAGCACCCAGGTGGCGCCGGCACCGGGCGTGAACCCATAATTCATGTACGGACTGAGGTAACGACCGTCCTCGCCGAACAACGCCACATCCGCGAACATGCCGAGGGTCCAGCCAGCACCGATGCCGTGTCCCTGCATCGCCGCGATCACCGGCAGCGGGCAGCGCGCCGCCGCCTCGAACACGCGATGATCGGCGAAAGTCGTGTCGCCGCGCTGGATCGCCAGCAGATTCTCGCGGGTACCGCCCGAAGAGAAATAGCGGTCGTAGCCGGTCAGCACCACCGCGCGATGGCCGGACGCGGCCTCGATCTGCGCGAACGCTTCCTCGACGCCGGCCATGAACGCATCGGAGAACATGTTCCGGGCGTCGCGATCGGCCATCTCCACCCGGACGACGCCGTCGGGATATACCGTCGCCGAGACCACGGACGAGCGCAGCGGAAGCGCGACCGGCCCTGCGGCGGGTGTCGCCTGCTCGGCCGGCGCACGTTCGACGCCGGTATCGGACGGCAGCGCCGACAGCGCGGCGATCCGCGCGTCGATGGCGGCCGCGCGTGCCGCCTTCCAGGTCGCGAGCGTCGGCACCGGCGCGGCGGCCCAGTGCGCGGCGAGCGCGGTGGCGGTCGCGAGCACGTCGCCCGCGGGCGCCGTGCGCAGCGCCGGCACGCGTGCGCGCAGCGCGGCGCCGGTCTCCTCCTCGCCGGTCAGCAGCAGATCGCGCGCCGCCTCGTCGCCGAAGCGCAGCACGGATGCCGCCAACGCCATGCGCAATGCCGGCGCACTCTCGATGCCGGCGCTGGCATAGCGCCCCTCGTCCACATGCACGGCGGCCTCGCAGACCGTGGCCAGCCACCATGCGGGCCCGCGAGCGTCGCCTTCCAGCGCCGCCACCACCGGCACGCGCAGGGATACGATCCGCTCGCACAGGCGAAGCAACGCGCTTTCGGGCAGTCCGGAAACGGCGGCCGGCAGGAACGCCGGATCCTCGCTGGACAGCACCACCGCGCGGTGCTCCGCACCCCGGAATTCGGCGCCGTTGCGCAGGCGATCGAGCAACGTATCGAGATCGGCGAGCAGTTCCTTCGCCGCCGGTTTGCGCTGCACGGTGCGCAGCCGGATCGAGAGCACGCCATCGCCGGCCGTGTCGACCTGCAGATGCCGGGACGACGGCAGCGCCCTGACGGCACGCTTCGCACCGGCCGCGGGTTGCGCATCGATCGTCGCGCTGGCCGGCGTCAACGCCGCGGCCAGGGTCGCCAGATCGCGCGACAGATGCGCCTTCAACAGCCCCAGCGACAGCGTCGATTTCGTCAGCAGCGATTCCACCCACGTCCGCGCCTGCGCCGACGCATCCGTCGTCACCGCGCAGGTCCAGCCGCGCGCCCGCAGCGCCGCGCCGGTCGCGGTCGTC
>JAYRTK010000071.1:0-13425 GCA_041919595.1 Lysobacteraceae bacterium | reverse complement strand
TTTCATGGCCAACAACGAACTGCATCTGCGCATCGGCAAGAGACAGGCATGAATCGTGGACGGCCTGAGGCAAGTCCCCACGCGGATCGAGGTCGAAATCCAAGGCTTCGGTCATGAACATGGTTCGCACAGCGATCATCAGGCATGACATCGCATCCCGCTCAGGCAAATCCTGCCCATGGAAAAGAAACGCATTCATGTAATACAGAAACGCCCCCAACGACTCCGAAATGACCAGAACGTCCCCCAGGTCAGTCCTCATGCAAACGCCGTTCGGCTCGCGCAAGAACCCCATTCCCGCCGCCGTGGCAGCGCATGCCGCTCGATCATCTTCGGACAGAAGGCGAAGGTAGTCATCGATCGGCCCACGATCAAAATGCGACGTGAGTGACCAGCCCGACGGATTGCGCGCGCGCCTTGAAAGGAACACTCGGGTAAGCCTCGGGCTATCAGAGATAGCATCCGCGCGAATTCTCAGTAAAGAATCCCAGGAATCGACAGGCCGATGGATCCTGGCGATCTCATCCAGTGTGCAAATCGGATAATGAAACGAGAGATCGCCTGGAATGCCGCTTGTTTCGGAGATGGGAAAGCTGCATTCCAGGAATACAGCAAACTCGTCTCCGAAGAAAACCCGTTTTTCGACTTCGGCCTTGTCCGGGCGCGAAGCCAATTCATTGACATGAATACTTCTGACCCGGTCATACCCTTCCGGATTATCGGAGCGGAGAATGAACTCGAACCTCACAACATCGCTCTTCGGCTCCAACCCGAAGTGGTGCCTTATGATCTCGTCGATTTCCTTGGCATACGCTTGGACCCCATCGCTCATTGTCTCTCCATGGCCGGCACATCAGTGGGCATCGTACTGCAAGCCGCAGACATGGCGGCGAAGACCGGGACACCCACTTTCCATTCCCTCCCACACCAAGTCGCAAGCCGATCACTCGTAGGGTGGCGGTGAGCGCAGCGAACCCCACCGGATGCCGAAGCGCCGAGCATCGCGGAACGCGCGCGCTGAAACGATGCACAATCGCTTCGATAATCCGATGTCGTAGCGGATACGCCCGAATGGTGGGGTTCGCTGCGCTCACCGCCACCCTACGAAAACTCGCGGAAAAGGGTCAGGTTCAGTTCTCGGCGAAGAAGCACAGGCAGTGGGCCCGCCCCCGTTCGTCGACATGACGGAAAAAAGAGGAACGGATCGATCGTGCCGATCCGCCCCATCGTCTGCGATGGGGCGAAGGACGCCGTGTGCGGTCAATCGGCTTTCCCGCTCGACGTCTTGTGCTCGCCCGTCGCCCCGGGGAAACGCAATCCCCAGAACAGGTCGTACTTGTCCGGCTGCCTGATTTCGACCGAATAGGACGCGGTATTGCCATCGGGCGGGCACGGGATCGACGGTGCCGTCACGCCGGCCTGCGTGCTGGTCAGATAGCACTCGTTCGCTGAATTGCGGAATTCCATCTTGACCTGGCCCAGGATCGGCCCCGGGTTATCGGCCTCGATCACATTGATGACCAGCCAATAGTGTCCACCGACGCAGATAGGCCAGTCGGTCGTGGCGTCGGCCCGGATCACCCTGTTGTCGCCGGGCAGAAGGACGTAGTTGTTGCTGAATTGCCCAGGATCGAAGCACTGTGCGGCATTGACCTTGAGCTGGACGGCCTTGTCCGACAGATTCGTCCACGAGCCCTGCCATAGCAGGTTGTCGGCGCAGGCCGGAAACGATGCGCAGACCAGCAGGGCGAGCGATGCGAAACGGAAGATGACGCGCATTGGAACTCCTTGGGTTGGCGTATGGAGGTACTTCTCCCACAGTCGGCAAGTCTCCCGGGGCGCCGATCGCGCGTCGACACCGAAGATGAATCGCGCAACGATCCGATGCTAGCAGACCGTATGCGGCACAAAAACAGGAAAAAACACGGGGCAGCGCCTGAGGGTATCCCCACGAATTTCTCACGGGATGCTGTGATTTCTCAGCGCCGATGGCATCGGTGAGCCGGTCCTGGTCTTGATCCATCGGGGCCTCTGATCGCGACAGGGTTCGCGGCTCAGGCCCGGCGGGCGCGCGGCAGGACGCCGCGCGTTTTTTCGACAGGACACGGATGTCCTGTCGAAAAACCCCGCGAAACCCCGCGAAACCCGTGACCCCGGCGCAACGCGGCGGGCGCGACCGACGGGGTGTGCTTTCTTGGGGTTACTTTTCTTGACTCGCGCTGCGCGCTCGCCCTTCGGGCCGGCTTCGCCGTTCGCGCCGCCGTGCGGCGCAGTGGCACAAGCAAAGAAAAGTGACTCGTTCAAAATCAGGTCCCTCGCCTGCGGCCCGGAATGACAGTCGTATCCCGCATGGCCACAACCCGATGATCTGCAGAGGAAAAAAGTGGGGATACCTCAGGGACAGAGTGGACTTTCACGACCCGCAGGACCGCAGGCTGGCCATTGACCCAGCTTCATTCCCGCGTGTGATGCGCCGGGTGCGAAGCCCCCAGCCTGCAAGCCGCGATTGAATGTCGCGATGGACGGGACGACATCAGGCGTCCGCCGCCGACCGTCGGCGCCAGAGGATACGGTGGCCGATCCGGTAACGCTCGACTTCGCCAGAAGCTTCGAGCCGTTCCAGAGCGACCTCGGTCACGACGGGCGACTCGGGCGTGCCGGGCCAGCGGATCCACCAGAAATGAACGCCTTCGAGCGTGTCCGCGCTCTCCGGGCGTTCGCGGAGATACTCGCGAATGGCGTTTTCGGTGAAGGCAATCAGGGAGTCATCCATCGGAGGAGGCCTGAGGAGCGAAGCCCGCATCGTAACAAGTCGCCCGGACAAGCAGACCTTCACGCACCTGCGCGCGGTGTGCGCCTGAATCGCCAACGGGTATGCGAGCATGGCATCGACCGCGCGGCCCCGTCGCGAGACGACACGACATGCGCGCTCTGTCGCCGGAGCAGGTCCGGCAGGGAGGCCATCGGTCGCGATAGCCCCACACGATGGAACGGAGTGCATTGATGGCGAAGGTCTACAACCCGAAATTGCAGAACGTCCCCACGGCGTTCAACAACATTTCGCACCAGGGAAAACTGCGCACGTTACGGGGCGTCCTGCCGGGCGACGACAACGACGTGGTCGACCTGATCGCGACGCATGTACAGGGCATCGCCCATACCCAGGACTATGTCTTCCTGTCGTACAACCGTATTCGGATCGCTCCCACCGGCCTGCTCGCGGTGGTCAGCAAGAAGACCGGCTGGGTGGTCCACTGGATGTATACGCCGGAGGAGACCGACAACTATCCGCACCCGGGCGGGATGCAGATCATCGGCGATTACCTGATGGTGCCGGTCGAGAACGGCGCGCACAACCAGTCGTACATCCATTTCTACGATCTGTCCTCAATGACCGACAAGACGCCCCCGACGCAGCTGCCGTATTCGTTGAGACGGCACAATGGATCGGGCGCCGCGGGCATCACCAACTACACCTCGGGCGGGGTCGAGTACTACCTGTTGGCCGCCTACGACAACGGCAAACTGTATTTCTATCGGTCGAACGGGATGACCCTCGCCGAGGACGGCATCGCTTTCTCGTTGCTGTTCACGACGGAGGTGAGCCAGGGCGGATACAACGCCGTCTGCCTGCTCACCGACAAGAACAACGGCCTGTACATGGTCGGTTTCTGGACGGAAAACCCGGAATCCGCGCCGGTCGACTACATGGACCTGTATTCGATCGACATCGAAAACCAGCGCATTTCCGACGTCCTGAAGTCGCGCCACATGATCACCCAATACGGCGACATCCTGGGACCCGCCGGTGTTCACTTCCGGTTCGGTGCCGGCCTGCGGATCCTGTCCGACACCACGCTCAAGGCGTACGCGACCCAGCGCAATTTCGTGTCCGGCGCGCTGGCCAGCAACGGTTTCGCGCCGAAGTAGGTCGCGCGGCCACCCGTCGCCCACCATAGCGCTGCGCTGACGCCACTCAAGCCGAACCGGGACGCGGAAACCCGCATCCCGGACGGCGCGCATGTCGCGGCGCGGCGACAAGATCAGGGCGACGAGAAATACACCCGCGGCGCGAAATCGTAACCGCTGCCGTTGTTCGTCATCTGCACGGAGGTCACCACCCCGTCGGTGAGGACGGCTACGCCCTGTGCGGTCATGCCCAGGCCGGGGGCGTCGAAGCGGACGCTCGGCGGCGAGGTGTAGCCCTGCCCGCCAACGATCATGGTAACGCCCAGGATGACGCCGTTCTCCATGACCGCGGCGCCCTTCGCGCTCCTGACGTCGATCAGTTTGAAGACGGTCCCGCCGTCGCTCGCGCCGCCTTCGACGGTCGTGCCGCAGAGATTGCCGCAGGCGTCGAAGATCAGGGTGTTCTCGGGCGAATTCCCCTGCGACTTGCCGTGGACGAAATCGAAGAGGGTCGAATAGGTGTAGCTGCCGTCGCCGTTGTTCTTCAGCATGAACACCGCGCCGTTGGCATCGGAATCGCTGGCGGTGCCGAAGAGATTGCCCGCGCCATCCAGCACCACGCCCGCAGCCGGACAGGCGACGCCGGTCGTGGTGATGTTGAAATCGTGCAGCGTCCCGAACGTCGGCGGCGAAGCCGTCATATCCAGCATGAAGACGGAGCCGGACCAGTGCGCCCCTCCCGAATAGGTGGTGCCGTAGAGACGGCCGCGCGCATCGATCGCGAGATCGCCCGTGGGCATCGCCGCCGTCTGCATGCTCATCGGAAAACTGTAGAGAGTGTCGTAGACATAGCCGCCCAGCGGGGACCGGAACAGCGCGAACAACTCGCCGGCGGCGTTCGCGCCGCCCAACTGCTTCAGCCCGTAGAGATTCCCGTCCGGGTCCAGCGTGAGTCCGCCGGTATTGTCGTCGTAGCCGGTCGGGGCGCCGAAATCGTGCAGTTTCGTGAAGACATGGCCGCCCTTGTCGGGCGCCAGCATGAAGGCCGTCCCGCCGCCGTTCGCGCCGCCGGCACTGGTCGTGCCGTACAGGACGCCGTGCGCATCGATGGCCAGACGGGCGGTCGGGGCCGCACCGTCCGGATTCGTCGCCGGTGAGGTCGGCGGCACATGCATCCCTTCGAAACCGTAGAGAACGACATAGTCGACGCTGCCGTCCTCCGACAGGGACAGCCTGAAGATGACGCCATTCCCGCCGATGCCGCCACCGGCCGTCGTGCCGTAGAAGGTCCGGCCGCCGTCGGTCGCCAGCAGACCGCCGACCGGGCGCGCACCGTCCACGCCATTGAAATGGTGCAGCACGGAATAGGTGTATGTCGTGCAGATGGGCGAGTTGTCGCTGGGCGAAAGTCGGAACAGGACCCCGTGCCCCGACGGATCGCCGGCGGTGAGTCCGCCGACATTGGTGACGCCATACAGATTGCCGAACACGTCCGCGACCAGGCAGCCCTTCGGCGTGTTGCCCAGTTGGGAATTCGGATCGAAGCCGTAGAGGCTGGCGAAGTCCCAACCGGTGTCGGCGCCTTGCGCCTGGGTCTGCGTGGTGTGCGGGGTATCGTCGTGATTCATGTGAAGGTCCCTGTCTTGAAGTCCATGTTCGAAAGCCCGGCAAGAAGCCCCGCACGCACGGGCGCACGCGCCCCGGCAATGCCGGACGCAGCGACATGCGCCTGCGAATTCGACCGCGTATCGTCACTCCCCCCGGATCGCGGATGTGCTGCCTCTCCTTCGGAAAGATCAGCCCCCGGGATGGATCGTATGTGCCGGGCTTCGCGATTTCCACCGCGCAGCCCGCGGCCCGGGCCGCCGCCGGCGTGATGGGGTATGCTCGCGACGGGGGCCGGATTGCTGCGGATCGTGTTGACTGCCAGACAATCGGAGAGAGGCCCGACCGATGGGACCGGAAGAGAATCTGAAACTCGACGCGGGCGAACTGGTGGTGGACCGCCCGTACGAACACGACGTGGAATCGCCCGGCGCGAAGTCGCTCAAGGATGGGGTCCCGTACGCCCTGGCCACGGAAAACGATCTGGCGCTCTATGCCGAGGCCAACGAACGCCTGTCGCAGCTGGAAACCCCGGTTCTGGCCGGACAGGGCGATCCGGACAAGCATGTGTTCTTCGCCGTGTTCGACGGCACCGGCAACGATCGGCACAACCGGGGCGATGCGCCTACCGGCGTCGCGCAGATCTATGCGGAGCTCGACGACAACATCCGCGCAGGATGGGGCGACGGCCGCATCGCCGCGGCCTATATCCCGGGGGCCGCATCCAGGGAATACGGAGACGATTGGTACGATGTCGGTGACGGCGCCGTCGGGTATACGTCCGACGATCGCGCCGAGACCATGTACGTCAGATTCTGCGAACAGGCGGCGGCCTGGCGGGAAAAAAATCCGGGCGCCGACATCAGTATCGCGTCCATGGGCTTCAGCCGTGGCGCGGAGGAAGCCGCGCTTTTCACCCGACTCGTGGAAGAACGCGGCATTCTCAGGCCCGAGGCCTTGCAGTACGAAACCCGCGACGACGGCCTCGTCATCGCCGGAAGCGTGAAGATCGACAGCGGGATCGATCCTCTCATCGCCCCCGGGAACGTTCCGCAGGCCGCCGCGCTGGTGGATCCGGTGCCCGAAGGGCAACTCGAAACCCTGGATCGCCGGCTGGCGCCTTCCGTCGTCAGCGCCGTGCAGCTCACCGCCCGCGACGAAACGCGCGATCAATTCACGGGTTCCCGCCATCTGCCGCTGGGGTTGAGCGACGACAACAAATCCCTGAACGTCGTCGTTCCCGGTGCGCATGCGGATGTCGGCGATGGTTACTACGCGAACGGTCTCGGGGTCCGCAATACCAATTTCGTCAAGAACTATCTCAACAGTCTGGTGGACTTCGACACCCCGATGTTGACGTTGAAGCCCGAAGACACGCATGTCGGAAAAGGCAGCACCAACGTCATCCACGACTCGGAAGAACACAAGCCGCTGGTCTACACGAGCGGCCAATACCGGGAAGATGGCGTGCGCGACGTGCGCGCCGAACTGAATAGCCCGGAACCGCCGGTGCCTGTGGCCGTAGGCCCGTATGGTACGGCGGCGTATGTCCCGCCCGAGATTCCGGAAGCGGACACGCGGCGCGACCCCATGGACGCGGAACTCGCCAGCCGCCTGGATTACCGCACCGTGGCCGTCGCAGCGCCCCCCACCGGCGATCTGTACGATCCAACGAAGGCGCGCGAGGACGCCTGCTCAGTGCCCCCGCCCACCGTGGAGATCTCGGCGCCGGCGGACGCGCCCCCGCAAAGCCTCTCCCATGAGCTGTCCGAGATCGTATCGACGGCATGCGAAGCGGACGCTTCCACGCGCGTGGAGACGGAACCGCCCCCGGAACCGGAACCCGAGCTCGTCGATGTCTGCTTCACGAACGGTTTCTGCGGTCTTGCGCCACCGCCGGAAGCAGGACAGACGGATCGCTGGATCATGGGGGAGCGGCCGCCGAATTCGTCGGCGCCGCTGACGATTGCGGATTCGGATCACCTGGCCAATCCCATGTACGACGCCGCACTGGCGGCGATCGGGAATTCCCCGAACATCCCGCGCGGCAGCATGAACGACAACGAGCGACGCAGTGCCGCGGCCGCGCTGGTCGCGACGGCCCTGGGAGGTGCGGACCCGCTCGAGAGGATCGATCATGTGGTCCTCAACCTCAAGGGCGATGGATTGATCGCGATCCAGGGAGATCCCGGCGATCCGGCAAGCAAACGGGTGACGTTGCCGCTGTCCGAGGCCTTGAGCACGACGGTCCTCGATTCCACCCGGAAAGTGGACGCGGCGCTGCAGGAGCAGCAACAGAAGGCGCTGGCGCCGCCGTACAACGATTTCCAGCAGCCAGCGGTCGCCGCGTCCAGCCGCGCGCAGTGAACCCCACGGGGAACGTCCGGGCCTCGCAGGGCGAGCGCAGGCCCGCCCTGCAGGGAAAGGCGATCGGTTTCATCGTCACGCCTTGCCCCCGGGAAGCCAAGCAACCGCTCGTGCGGAAGGCATGTCCGGCGAGACCGTCCAGGGCATCACGGAGCAATTCATGCGATTCGTGGCCGAGCCCGAATTCCTGATCGCAGAAGTCGTCGCGGACAGCCGAGATGCCGCAGGGCGGGTTCGGCCCGCCCTGCGGCATCTCGCATCCGGTGCGATCGCGACTACTCCTTGCCCGGAGGAATCAGGGATCCGGAGATCGTCCATCCTTCCGGCTTCTTGTCCTCGGGCGCCTTCTTCTCGGCGTCGCTGGCGGCGCTGACCAACTGCACGCAAGGTGTCGTCGCGGCTGCGCAACCGGTGTCCGGATAGGTAAGCGCGGTCGCGGCGGACACCTCCTTGTCGAGGCGACGGCGCAGCACGTACGTCCAGGTGACCGGCTCCAGCGTCAGCTCGATCGTCGGCTTGGGCCGACCCGGCCCGGAGATCAGCGCGTATGTCCTCCGATCATTCCGCGCGATTTCGGCCAACGCCGCATCCGCCCCGTCGAGATTCCACTGCTTGGCGAAGAAACTGCCGATCGGAAGCACGGAGAGGATGGTCTCGACCGTCTTGTCCTCGACCTCGGCCTGCGCCTTTGTCATCGTTCCGTCGGTGGCCAGGTCGATCGTCGCGTTCGCGCTTCCGATCCACGGTCGCCGGGTGTTGATGTAGTACTGGGACCCGGACAGTTCACTGACGACAACCACATCGTTCTGGATCGTCCTGCCATAGCGCACGGAAGGCCTGATGCAAACGATGCCGGACGGCGTGCCCTTGTCGCAACCGCCCCAGTGCACCTCGGCTTCGTGAAGTCGCGCCGCGACGCGGGCCGCGAAATTGTCGGGCGTGATCCCGGCATCGCCGGAGAGCTGCCTGCCGATGAGATAGAGCGCGTTGAAGGCATCATCGCTCGCGACGACCTCCATTCCGCCGGAAGGCGCGGGGAATTCCTTGTCACCGGCCTTCAGGGCGAACGTGACCTTCCAGTGCGTCATCGCCACCTTCGTCATCTGGTACCGGACCGGTTCCTTGACGAGAATCGGAATTCCGTTGCCCTTGCCATTCGTGACGTTGTAGAGGCTGCATGACGCGAGAACGAAACAGCACATGGCCGCAGCAACGATGCTTCTCATGACACTCACTCCACCGAATGCGACGCATGTCGCGCGTTCTTTCTATCAACGCGAAGCGGCTACGGGGAGCGGTTCTCCGGGCTGTCTTTGGCATCAGTGACGCGATCCGGAGGTCGCAAGGCACGATGCGCGCCTCGACGCGATCGCACGCCGCGAATCGGATGCCCTCCGCGGGCTTCGGGCGCCGGCTCCGCATCGACGCCGTCCCGCCGACGAACGATGCGCATGGCGGCATGGCTTTGTGCCAGTATCGGCATCGCGACCATGCGGGAAAAGCGTGGCGCATCATCCACCGGCGCGAGATCGCGCGTCGGAACATCGATGCCGCAAGGGCTCGACAGGGACAACAGGAGAGAGACATGAGTGCAGGGAAAGCGCCGCTGACGCGACGCGGGTTTCTGGAGATGGTCGGTGCCGTGGGCGGCGCCGCGGCGGTCTACGAAAGCATGGTCGCGATCGGCATGCTCGCGACGCCGGAGGCCTTCGCGGGACCTCCGGACACCAATGGCATGCCCGGCGAAGGCAAGCGCGTGATCGTGCTGGGCGGCGGTGTCGCGGGGCTGGTCGCCGCCTACAGACTGAAGCAGGCGGGTTTCCAGGTCGCCGTCTACGAGGCCGCGGACCGTCTCGGCGGCCGGAACTTCACCGTCAGTACCGACGCGCGCAGGAAACGCAACGTCATCGTCGAACGGTCGCCGAGAGGCGAAACCCGCCAGGTGTGCCGCTTCACCGGCGACCCCGCGACACAGTATTTCGAGGCGGGCGCGGGGCGGATTCCCTATCACCACATCGCGCTGCTCGAACTGTGCCGGGAACTCGGCGTCGAGCTCGAACCCTACATCATGGAAACGACGGCGAACCGCTTCCAGACGCCACGCGCGTTCGGCGGCGAGCCGGTCGAGAACCGGCGCATCGCGAACGACACGCGCGGTTACATCGCCTCGCTGCTGGCCAAGGCCGTCGACCGGCACGCGCTCGACGACCTGCTGAACGAGGATGACCAGCGGAAGCTGTTGAGTCTGCTCGTGCAGTTCGGCAACGTGCGTCCGGATTCGAAGCCGCCGTACGACTACCTGGGGTCGACGCGCAGCGGTTATCTCGTCGATCCGGGCGTCACCGACCCGGGGCAACGCCCGGATCCGCTCACGCTGGATGCATTGCTGGATTCGAGCTTCTGGGAACATCGTTTCTATCAGGCGCAGGACTATCTGTGGCAGGCGACCCTCTTCCATCCCAGGGGCGGGATGCAGGCGATCGTCGATGCGGTCGCGGACGCGTTCGGACGCACCGAAATCCACACCGGCCACGTCGCGGCGCGAATCCGCAATCTGGACACTTCGGTCGAAGTACTGTTCGCCAACGGAACGCGCATCACCGCCGATTACTGTTTCAGCACCGTTCCGTTGCCGTTGCTCGGCAACCTCCTCGCCGATGGTTTCGACGCCGGCTTCCGCAAGGCGGTATCGAAGGCGCGATTCGCGAATACCTGCAAGGTCGGCTGGCAGGCGAAGGAACGATTCTGGGAGCGCCTGAGCGACGGCCGTCTGCGCAACGGGCCGCAGATCTTCGGCGGCATCAGCTGGATCGATCATCCGATGACGCAGATGTGGTATCCGTCCTCCGGCTATTTCTCGAAAGGCCCGGCGATCCTCACCGGCGCCTACAACTACGATGCGCCGGGCAGACCGGTCGCGAAGAACTTCGGCGATCTCGCGCTGCAGGCGCGGCTGGATCTGGCCATGCAGGGCGCGAAGCGCCTGCATCCGGAATTCGCGGATCACGTCCCGACCGAGACCGGCCTGTCGATCGCCTGGCAATACGTCCCGCACATCGGCGGCGGGTGGGCCGAATGGGACTCGAACGATCCCGAGCAGGCCGCTGCCTACCGGCGTCTGCTGTCGCCGGATCGTCGGTTCCATGTCGGTGGCGATCAGGTCTCGTATCTGCCCGGATGGCAGGAAGGCGCCGTGTTGTCCGCCTACCACGTGGTCGAGTCGATCATCGGTCGCAGGACATCGCTGAAGGCGATCCGGACGGATCTGCCGGCACCGGACAGCGGAAACACCACCGGCGCGTACTGATCCCGCCGCATCCCGCGCGCGGGCACGGTCGGTGGACACGGCGGACGCATTCGCATCGGAATGCGTCCGCCGCATCGCGCGGCAGCGTTCGCGCTTACAGCGTCTGCGCCAGCGCGATGGCCTGCCTGATCTTCTCGTCGTTCGGCGTCTTCAGGTCCGAGACGTTGATCTGCACTTCGCTCTGGCCCTTCACGAAGAAGAGGCGCGCCATGCCGGTATCGATGCTGCTGTAGGCGTTCTCGCCCAGCGCGGTCTGCGGCTGATAACCGGTCGTCGTGGTCGCGGACTCGTGGCGCGAGGCGAGATTGGCCCTGGCCTTGTCCTCGTTCGCGGAGGTGGCGATGAAGATCTCGACCGTGTTCGTGGGCGCGTCCTTGGCGAAGTCGATCGTGCCCACGCCTGCCCAGTAGACGCAGCGCGAGTCCCAGACGTAGCCGCTCATCCGCGGGTCGATCTTCTGGTGCACGTCGAAGCGCAGATCCGGATAGACGGTCTTGAGTTTTTCGGGCGTGAGCGTGGCGCAGGCATCGACCGGGGTCGCGGTCTTCAGTTGCTCCAACTCGGCGTCGGTGCTGACCGCCGGCGCAGGCGTCGCTGCGGATGCCGTGGTCTGTTCGGGAGCGGCGGCTTCGTCGGCGGCCGGGGGCGAGCGGTCGCACGCGACCAGACCCAGCACCGTCACACCGGCCATCACCATCATCCATCGACGCATGTTCTTTCCTCCGTCCGCGGGAATTCGCGGAGCAATTCTACGGGTAACGTTTCCACGCTCAACGGCGAACGGATCCCGCTCCGGACGCCTCCGGCGACGCGTACCATCGCGGGATCGCCAATCGCACCGCACGACGGAGAATCCCGCATGACGCGCCCCCTGCCCGTTCTGGCGCTCGCCGCCGCACTCGCCGCCTGCAGCGGCCCTTCCGCCGATGCCCCGCAGGCAACGGCTCCGGAACCGTCGGCCGCGTCCGCGACGCAAACGGCGCCGACACCATCGGCACCCGAGGTCGTCGTACCGGCCACCGCCAAAGCGGAAATGCCCGCGATCGAAACCCTGCTCGCCCCGAACGACACGCTCGCGACCGCCAAAGCGCGGCTCGGCGACGCCAACGTGCGGGAGCAGGAGATCGCCGGTGCCGAGGGCGAAACCTTCACCGGCTGGGTGCTCTACCCCGACGACCCGACGCGGACCGCGGAGGTGTTCCTCGACGACGCCAACACGCACCCGGCCCTGCTGCGCATCGGCACATCGGAAAGCCGCTGGAAGCGTGCGGACGGCATCCGGATGGGCCTGACCAGCGTCGAACTGCAGACCATGAACGGCGGGCCGTTCGCGTTCTACGGGTTCGAGTGGGACTACGGCGGGGCGATCAGCGACTTCCGGGGCGGCCGACTCGACACGAAGGGCACGCCGGGCGGCAGCCTGACCCTGTGCCCGCCACGGGATCCGGGAGAGGACTACCCCAGCGGCGACGGGACGTTCTCTTCCGACGACCCGCGGATGCTGGCGAAACCGGCGGTGGTCTGCGAATTCACGGTGCCGATCGGTGACTGAAGACGCGGACGCCGCAAACGCGAACGCCGGCACGGGGCCGGCGTTCGGGACACGATGATCCGGCGGACGGATCGGAGGGATCGGATCGGAAAGTAACGAGGCGATCAGAACGGAATGTCGTCGTCCGAGAAATCGTCCATCGGGGGCGGGTTGTTCGCGGGCGCCTGACGCTGGCCGCCACCGCCACCGCCGTAATTGCCGCCACCGCTGCGCTGACCGCCACCGTAGCCGCCGCCACCGCCCCCTTCGGAACGCGGCGCGCGGGCCGGACGCTCGCTGCTGCCGCCCCCCCCCTCACCGCGGCCGCCCAGCATCTGCATCTCGTCGGCGATGATGTCGGTGAAGTAACGCTCGACGCCATCGTTGCCGGTGTACTTGTCGTAACGGATCGAGCCTTCGACATAGACCTGCGAGCCCTTGCGCAGATACTCGCCGGCGATCTCGCCGAGCTTGCCGAAGAAGGTCACCCGGTGCCACTCGGTGCGCTCCTGGGTGTTGCCGTCGCGGTCCTTGCGCACGCTGGTGGTGGCCAGCCGGGCCTTGGTGACGGCCATGCCGTCCTGGGTGTACTTGGTTTCGGGATCGTCGCCGAGATTGCCGACCAGGATCACCTTGTTGATGCCGCGTGCCATGTCGATTCCTGCTGAGTCGCCGGTGGTGGCGACGAATATTCGATTATAGCCGG
>JAYRTK010000070.1:0-13529 GCA_041919595.1 Lysobacteraceae bacterium | reverse complement strand
GCTCTAGCCGGAACTAAGCAGCGCGAGCCCGAAGACCAGCCGCTGAGCGTAACAGATCAGGAAATGCGCTCTAGCCGGAACCGCGCCTTGTCCTTCTCGACATCGGGCTTGGAGCGTAACAGATCAGGAAATGCGCTCTAGCCGGAACCGTGACGCCATGAACTAACCGCTGCTCTCGGAGCGTAACAGATCAGGAAATGCGCTCTAGCCGGAACAGAAAGCGCTATCAGCAACGCGAAGGCCGCGAGCGTAACAGATCAGGAAATGCGCTCTAGCCGGAACCATGTAGCCGCTCATGACCGGGTCGGCGTCGAGCGTAACAGATCAGGAAATGCGCTCTAGCCGGAACGGCCTCGTTTGCGGCATTGACAGAATCGCGGAGCGTAACAGATCAGGAAATGCGCTCTAGCCGGAACCGACGTGCTGCGTCTGGCATAGGACCTTCGGAGCGTAACAGATCAGGAAATGCGCTCTAGCCGGAACAACCTACCGCATGGGTGCCGTGCCGAATGGGAGCGTAACAGATCAGGAAATGCGCTCTAGCCGGAACTTGGCGGCCGTCAAGCAAATCTTCCTTGCTGAGCGTAACAGATCAGGAAATGCGCTCTAGCCGGAACATAGGAAGCAATGTCGCCGTAATTCAAAGAGAGCGTAACAGATCAGGAAATGCGCTCTAGCCGGAACGTATGAAACCGGCGAATCATTCGCATACGAGAGCGTAACAGATCAGGAAATGCGCTCTAGCCGGAACTTGCCCGAGGTCGCACCCGTGGACGCGTTGGAGCGTAACAGATCAGGAAATGCGCTCTAGCCGGAACTCGAGCAGGCATCGAGTCGAAACCGGCAGCGAGCGTAACAGATCAGGAAATGCGCTCTAGCCGGAACCGGCGCGCGCCACGCTGTCGGCCAGAATGTGAGCGTAACAGATCAGGAAATGCGCTCTAGCCGGAACTTCGCTGTCGTGCTCTGGGTGCTCAAGGGTGAGCGTAACAGATCAGGAAATGCGCTCCAGAATGCAATGCGATGAGATTTTTCAGCCTGCACAAGTGGGCCATACCTGCGCGCATTGTTGCGGCGCAACGCTATTCCAGTCCTTTGTTTTGAGAGCGCATGCACGTCTTCGACGCGATCACGTGGGATAGGGTCGCCAGGTGCCGGCGACTGGATGCCGGCGTCGACCGCCGCCGCCATGTCCGGTTGCGCGGCCGATCTTCCGCGATGTCCTCATTTTCATTCAAGGAGCGAAGTCCATGTCTCATTCGCAGCATCACTGTCCCGTCCGCCGCACCGCCATCGCGTTGTCGATGGCCGCCGCCGTGTTCGCCATCGGCAACGTCTCCGCCGCCGAGCGTGAGCCGGTGCTCAGCAAGGTCGTTGCCAATGCGATGAAACGCGATCTCGGCATGAACGATGCGCAGCTGGCGCAGTACTTCAACGCCGAGCGCACTGCCTACGTCAACGAAGCGCGCGTGAGCAAGCAGCTGGGCGAGCGTTATGCCGGCAGCTGGCTGGAGCGCGGCGCCGATGGTCAGTACCGTTACGTCGCCGCCACCACCGGCTCGGCCAAGGTCGCGGCCGCGGACGGCATCGAAGTGCGCCAGCATCGCTACAGCCTGCGCCAGCTGCGCGGCGCGGCGGCCGAACTCGATGCGATCCATGCCGGTACCGTGCAGAAGAGCCGGCTCGTCGGTGTGCATGCCTGGGCGGTGGACGTGCCCAACAACAGCGTCGTGGTGACGGTCGCGCCGGGGCATGCGTTGCGTGCGGTGGATTTCGTCGCCGCCAGCAGCATCGACCCGGGCATGGTCCGTTTCGAGGTTTCGCCGTATCAGGCGCCGACGCCGTTCCTCAACGTGATCGGCGGCAACGAATACCAGTCGGGCGGCGGTCTGTGCTCGATCGGTTTCCCGGTGACCCGTGGCGCCACCAAGGGCTTCGCCACCGCCGGCCATTGCGGCGGTGTCGGCACCCAGGTGCGTCTGTCGGGCACGCTGGTGGGTTCGGTGCAGGGCCAGTTCTATCCGAGCGGCGACCAGGCCTGGGCGAACGTGCGCAGCACGGACACCCTGTTCGGCCAGGTGAACAAGTACAACGGCACCGTGCAGCGCGTGCTCGGCCGCACCGTGGCGCCGATCGGTGCGGCGGTCTGCCGTTCCGGCCGCACCACCGGCTGGCGCTGCGGCACCATCGTGTCCTACAACAACTCGGCGAACTACGGCGCGGGCCTCGTGACCGGTCTCACCCGCTCCACCGCCTGCGCCGGTCAGGGCGACTCCGGCGGTTCGTGGATCACCGGCGCCGGTCAGGCGCAGGGCGTGACCTCGGGCGGCCAGCTGCCCGCCGGTCAGACCAACAACTGCAGCGTCGCCAGTCCGGTGACCTGGTTCCAGCCGATCAATCCGATTCTCAGCCGTTTCGGCCTGACCCTGGTGCTGGGTTGATCGTCACCGGTCGATCGCGGCCGTTCCTCGCGTCATCGCGCGATGCCCCGGGAAATCCCGGGGCATCGTCGTTCCGGCCCGGTCCACGATCCGACGTGGGCCCCGTGCTGACTTCCGGCACGGGCCGCGACCGGCCATTCGGAGAACGATGACCGCAGTCCACGCATGCCCGGAGTCCCGCATGACGCTGCAACGACGCGATCTCCTGAAACTCGGCGCGTTCGGTCTGGCGGCGGCCGCCATCGGTGCGCACGCCGGCGCCGCGCCGGTGGCGCCGGCGAAGACCGATGCGCCGCTCGATCTGCTGATTCTCGGCGGGACCGGACTCACCGGACCGCATCAGGTGCGTTACGCGCTGGAGCGCGGGCATCGGGTGACGATCTTCAACCGGGGCCGCAGACAGCCGGAATGGCCCGGTCATGTCGAACAACTGCTGGGCGATCGCGACGTCGACGATTACGCCTCGCTGCGCGCCGAAGTCGCGAAGGGACGCCGCTGGGATGCGGTGATCGACAATCCCAGCAGCGTGCCGGCGTGGATCCGCGATGCGGCCGCGGTGCTCAAGGGCCACGTCGGCGGTTACACGATGATTTCGAGCCTGTCGGCCTATGCCGACAACGCGACGCCCGGACAGGACGAGTCCGCGCCGCTGGCATCGTTCGACGGCGACGCACTGGGCGAAACCATGAGTTCACTGCGCGCGGACATGGGCAAATACGCCGGGCTGAAGGCCGCGACCGAAGCCGAAACCCTGCGCCATTTCGGCGACGACGCGACGATCGTGCGCCCCGGTCTGATCGTCGGCCCGGGCGACGACACCGATCGCTTCACCTACTGGCCGCTGCGTCTGCGTCGCGGCGGCGAGGTGCTGTGCCCGGGCGATGGCGCCGATCCGGTGAAATTCGTCGATGCGCGCGATCTCGGCGAATGGATGGTCCGTCTCGCGGAGCGCAGGATCCGCGGCACGTTCAACGCCATCGGCCCCGATCGCGATCTCGACATGACCGCGCTGCTGCACGGCATCCGCGCTGCGCTCGCGTCCGATGCGACGCTCGTCTTCGTGCCGGCCGGGTTCCTCGAAGCGCAGAACGTCTCGGCCTGGACCGACATGCCGGTGTGGGTGCCGCGCGACGGCGACAGCGCCGGCTTCCACACCCGCAGCAACGCGAAGGCGATCGCCGCGGGACTGACGTTCCGCGACCTCGCCGACACGGTCGCCGCGACCCTCGCGTGGTACGACGCCCTGCCGGAAGAACGCCGCAGCGCGCCGCTGCGCGCGGGGCTCGCGCCGGAACGCGAAGCGGCGGTGCTTGCGGCGTGGAAAGCGCGACAGGGCGGTTGAACGCGCGGCGTATCGCGCGCGGTCATCGCCAGGGAATGTCGTCGCCCCGTGCGCGAGCTCGGCCGCACACAGGCGACGGCACGCGATCCCGTCATCGCCACCGGGTGATCTCGATCCGCGTCCCGCTCAGCCCGCGCCGTGGCACTTCTTGTATTTCTTGCCGCTGCCGCAGGGACACGGGTCGTTGCGGTCGGGGGTGATCGTGCGGCGGCGCGGGGTGCGCGGGGTGAGGGCGTCGATGCGGTGATGGTGCAGGTCGGACAGCATGCCGGGCAGGCCGGCGATGATGCCGATGCGCTCCTTGTAATCGAGCGGCATGGGTTCGGCGGTCGGGTCTTCGCCGAGCACTTCGCCGCTGGCGATGCGGTCGAGCAGGTCGAAGATCTCGTCGATCCAGTCGTGTTCGTCCAGCCAGGCGTCCCACGCCGCTTCGCGCAGGTCGACGGCGCGGAAGAAACCGTAGGCCCAGTCGCGACCGACATCCAGTTCGTCGTCCTCGTGTTCGGACGGGTCCTCGGGCAGCCACAGCAGCGGGCCGAGATGCATCGGCAGTTCGTCGCCGTCGAAACGCACGCGCTGCTCCGCCGTGCGCCAGTGGGCCATCAGCAGGGCGTCGACCTCGGCCGCTTCCTCGGCGTTGTCCCAGCGCGGCGTCTTGCCGCCCCAGACCACCGGCATCCATTCCTCCGGCGGTACCGCTTCCGGCGAGACCGCGAGCGCGGAGAGAAAGCCGTCGAGGGCTTCGAGGTTGAATCCCTTGAAGGGGACGGCGCGGGTGTCGAGGAGGTCGGACAGCCGTTCGAGCCGGGCGTCGTCGAGCAGATCGGTGGCGGACATGGTGCGGAAACCGTTGCGGGGCGCACAGGGTAACCCCAACCCCGCGCCGATGGCCCGCCGGACCGCGTGTTCTCCGCTCGCAGCCCCCTGTCCTGCGTGGCGGTCGCCGCCCTGCCGCGCGCTGCGGGGCGGCGGAAACACGACGGGCGCGATCTGCGTCGCGCCCGTCGGCTGCCTCACGCGGTGGCGCGGATCACTTGGTGACGTCGAATTCCCTGCTCTGCACGACGTTGCCGTCGAGCGAAACGTCGACCTTGTACTTGCCGGTCGGCCAGCCATCGGGCTTGGCGAATTCGACGTTGGTGGTGCCCGGGCCGGCGAAGCTGAAGTCGCGGGTCTCGGTCTTCACGTCCATCATCTCGGCGCCGTTGACGTAGACGAGCTTGACGTCGAGCTTGCCGGCGACCGATGTGGCCGGGTCGCTGGTGTTGGTGCCGACGGAGACGATGATCTTGTCCTTGGGTTTGAAGCTGGTCGCGGTGGCCGTGAGCTTCATGTCGGGGCCGGTGGCGGTGCCGAGATCGACGCTGGCGACCGAGGCGGTGGCGGCCGGTGCCGGCGGTGGTGCCGGTTCCGCGGGGGCGGGGGCCGGCGTGGGGGCCGGTGCCGGTGCGGCTTCTTCCTTCTTCTTGCAGCCGACGACGGCGACGCTGGTGATCGCGGCGACGAGCAGGGCCTGTGAGAGACGGATGCGGGTCATGGCTGGGGTCCTCGAAGCGGTGGATGTCCTGGGGTACCGCTGGGGGTAGCGGTGTCGGGTACCGGTACGGGAAATCGGAAAGCGTGCAGCAGACGGGCGGCGTCAGCCCTCGGACGGATCGTCGGGATCGCCATCGCCATCGACGTCGATCGCCGGCAACCGGATGACCTGGCCGGGGAAGATCCGGTCGGGGTTCTCGATCGTGTCGCGGTTGGCCTCGTGGATCTGGCGCCAGAATTTCGCCTTGCCGTAAAAGCGCTTGGCGACGTGCGAGAGCGTGTCGCCCTTCGCGATCGTGTAGGTCTGTTCTCCGCCGCCGCCGCCACCACCGAGCACGGTCTCGGTCGAGACGACCGTGGATTGCACATTGGAGAAATCGGGGCGTTCCTGCTCGGTGCTCGACACCGAGCTTTGCACATTGGAGAAGTCGGGTTTCTTGTCTGGGGTGGTCATGTGGACGGCTCCTGCCTGGTGGGCCGATCCACAGTGACACGCAGCCTGTCAAGAAATCATAGCGATTCCGTGTTTTTTTCGTATGTCCGCGGCTACTGCCGCGGATCGCGGCCGGCGGTGGGGACGGTCGCGTCCGTGGTGCCCCGCCACGGGTTGATGTCCAGTCCGCCGCGGCGGGTGTAGCGCGCTTCCACCGACAGGGCGCGTGGCCGGCAACGCGCCTGCAGGTCGACGAAGATGCGTTCCACGCATTGTTCGTGGAAATCGCCGTGATCGCGGAACGACACCAGATAGCGCAGCAATCCGGCCGGGTCGATGCGCGGTCCGCGATAGGCGATGCGCACGCTGGCCCAGTCGGGCTGGCCGGTGACCGGGCAGTTGGACTTCAGCAGCGCCGAGTGCAGCACCTCGTCGACCACCATGCCGTCGTCCGCCGACAGCAGGCCGGCATCGGGCGGGCCATAGTGGTCGATATCGATGTCCAGCCCGTCGATGGAGATGGCGCCGATGACGCCGTCGATGCATGGCGGCAGCCCGAACGCCACCGCGACGGCGGCGCCGGCGGCTTCGGACAGATCGGCGATCAGCGTGTCGCGCACCTGCGCCGGATCGGCGAAACGCGTGGCGTTGAAGGAGTTGAGATAGAGCTTCAGCGATTTCGATTCGATCAGCTGCGGCGAATCCACCGGCACGTGCAGCGTCGCGGTCTCGACCACCGGCTTGCCGCGCGCGTCGAGCCAGCCGAGCTCGTAGGCGTGCCAGCGGTCGTGGCCGACGAACGGCAGCGCGACCGCTTCGATGCCGATCTCCGCCCGTCCCTCTGTGCGCGGGATCGCAAACAGCAGCCCGGGGTCGTAGCGATCGGGATAGGTGACCTCGCGGCCGAGGGGAATCTTCGCGGAATCGGTGTCGGAACGGCTCATGCGTCCATTATCGCCCGGCGCGCTTGGGCCGGCGCGCTTGGGCCGGTCTGGGAGGGCCGGCAAACTCGCCGCTTTCGTTGCAGGGGGATGCGTCGTGCGCCGTATTGCCCGTTTTCTCGCGACCTTCATCATGGCCGGCTTCGCCACGCCAAGGCCAGCACCACGCTGATCATCAACGGCAAGGCCGAGGACGTCCGCGGTGTGGTCCTGCACGGCGAGGATGGCTACGTCACGCTCGCCACGCCGGGCGGATGGCTTCGCACCCTGCCCGCGGAACTGCCGCCGACGGATTCCCCTGCGCCGACGGATTCCCCTGCGCCGCCGGCCGCCACCGATGCCGCGCCGGAGACGACGATCGCCTCTCCGGCGACCTTGCCGCGCTGATCGCGGTCGCGGGCGATTCCCGACCGCTTCTCCCCCAGGTTCCCGCGCGGTCCCTTCAACGCCCCGGCAGACGGTTCGAACGTGAAACGCCGCCCGGGGCGCGTCATGCGCCGGGCCTGTTTCCGTGCAGGTAGTCCAGCGTCACCTGCAGCATGCTGCGCAGGCCCACGTCGAGCGCCGATTCGTCGAGGAAGAATTCCGGCGAATGATTCGACGGCGCCTTGTTCGGGTCCTGGCCCTTCGGCGTCGAACCGACGAAGAAGAAGAAGCCCGGCACTTCGCGCGCGTAGAACGAGAAATCCTCGGCGCCCATGTTCAGGCCCATCTCGACCACGTTGGCGTCGCCCGCGGCGCGCTTCAGGCTGGGCAGCATGCGCGCGGTGAGCGCGGGATCGTTCACCGTCACCGGATTGCCCTTGGTGTCGGGGATCTTCGCGATCGCGGTCGCGCCGTGCGCCGCGGAGACATGTTCGACGACGTTCTGCAGATCCTTGAACACCGCGCTGCGCATGTCTTCGTCGAAGGTGCGGATGGTGCCGATCAGTTCGACGCTGTCGGGAATGATGTTGTAGCGGATACCGCCCTTGATCGCGCCGAAACTGACCACCACGGGCAGGCGCGAGATGTTCTGGCGCCGCGAGACGATCGTCTGCGCGCTGCCGATCACGTCGGCCGCGGCGACGATCGGGTCGACACCGCCCCACGGCCGCGAGCCGTGCGTCTGCCGGCCCTGGATCACGATGTTGAAGCGGTCGGAGGCGGCCATCGCCGGACCGCTGCGCCAGCCGACCTGGCCGGCGTTGAGCGTGCTGAACACATGCAGCCCGAACACCGCTTCGGGCTTGAAGTCGCGGAAGATGCCCTGCGCCAGCATTTCCTCGGCGCCGCCTTCCTCGCCGTCCGGCGGTCCTTCCTCGGCCGGCTGGAACACGAACATCACTTCGCCCGGCAGGTCGGCCTTCATCGCCGTCAGCGCCTCGGCGACGCCCATCAGGATCGAGGTGTGCGCATCGTGACCGCAGGCGTGCATCACGCCGACGGTCTCGCCGCGGAAGGTCGAAGTGGCCTTCGATGCGAACGGCAGGCCGTTGCGTTCGGTCACCGGCAGCGCGTCCATGTCGGCGCGGATCGCGATGCGCGGGCCGGGTTTGCCGCCCTTGAGCACCGCGATCACGCCGGTGGTGGCGATCCCGGTCCTGACGTCGAGTCCCAGCGCGCGCAGATGGTCGGCGACGAGCTGCGCGGTGCGCACTTCGCGGTTGCCCAGCTCCGGATGCTGATGCAGATCGCGGCGCCAGGCCAGCACGCTCGATTGCAGACGCTCCGCCTGCTGCGCGACTTCGGGGCGGATCGTGTCGGCGGCCCGCGCGGACGGGGCGAGCATCGCGCCGAGCGCGGCGGCGAGAGCGGGGGCGAACAGGGTCGTGCGCATGCGGGGTCTCCGGTGGATGGGTCGATGCTAACCGTCCGGCCGGCCGTTGTGGGAGCGCCGCGCATCGCCGGTGGCGACACTCGCCAAAGCCGAGGCCGCCGTGCGAGGCTGCGCCCTTCGTCCCGCTCCGGATTCCGCGATCATGTCCGATGCCTCTCCCGCCCGCCCGTTGCAGGGCGATGCCGCGCTGATCCGCGCGGTCGGCACCTTCGCGCTGACCGCCGCGGTGATCAACGTGATCATCGGCGGTGGCATCTTCCGGATGCCGTCGGCGCTGGCGACGCAGATGGGCAGCGCGGCGCCGCTGGCGCTGCTGGCGGGCGCGCTGGCCATCGTGCCGGTCGCGCTGTGCTTCGCCGCCATCGGCAGCCGTGCCCAGGCCACCGGCGGGCCCTACACCTATCTCACCGCGGTGTTCGGTCCGTTCGCGGGCTTCGTCGCCGGTGCGCTGATGTGGATCAGCAACCTCGCCTCCAGTGCCGGCATCGCCGCGGCGTTCACGGTGCAGGTCGGCTCGCTGGCGCCGGTGTTCGCCGATCCCGACAATCCGTGGCCGCGCGCGGCGCTGCTGACCGTGCTCTATGCGCTGCTGTTCGCGCTGAACGCCTTCGGCGTGAAGCTCGGCGCGCGCGCGATCGCGGTGCTGGCGACGTTGAAGCTGGCGCCGCTGTTCCTGCTCGCCGCGATCGGCGTGTGGTTCGTCGACTGGAGCCGGGTCAGCTTCGCGTTCGGCGACGTGCCGTCGGTCTCCGCGCTGGGCGCGTCGATGGTGCTGGTGATGTTCGCCTACTCCGGCATGGAGACCGCGCTGGTGCCGTCGGGCGAACTGCGCGACCCCGCGCGCAACGTGCCGCGCGCGACGATCACCGCGATCCTGCTGGTGGTGCTGTTGTATCTCGGTCTGCAGATCGTCGGCCAGGGCCTGCTCGGCCCCGCGCTGGCCAAGAGCGGTGTGCCCATCGCCGATACCGCCGCGGCGCTGTGGGCGCCGGGCCGCGCGCTGCTGCTGATCACCGCCTGCGTGTCGATGGCCGGTTTCCTGATGGGCAATCTGCTCGGCACTTCGCGCCTGGTCTATGCGCTCGGCCGCGACGGATATCTGCCGCACGCCTTCGGCCGCGTCACCGCCGGGCATCGCGTGCCGCTGCCGGCGCTGGTCGCGCACGCCGGCATCGCCTGGGCGCTGGCGCTGGGCGGCAGCTTCGACAAGCTCGCCCTGATTTCCGGCGGTGCGATCTGCCTCACCTACGCCTTCGTCAGCGTCGCCGCCTGGCGCGCGCAACGCATCGACCTGCGCGACGGCGATGCGGCGCCGTTCCGGCTCCCGGGCGGACCGGCGATCCCGGCGGTGTCGCTCGCGGCGATGCTGGCGATCGTGACCACGCTGAAGGCCGACGAATGGGCGGCGATCGGCATCGCGCTCGGCGCGCTGGTGGTGGTGTATGTCGTGCTGAGCGCGTTGCGGCCGGGCCGATCGTCGGGCTGAGCGCGCGGCGCGCTCACCAGGCGTCTGCCCTCTCCCGAAGGGTCTGCAGTTCGGGCATGTCCGGATCGATCCGGATCAGCAGCGCGCGCAGACGATCGAATTCGATGCGATCGCCGCGGTTCGCGGCGCCATGGGCGGCGGCCAGCGTGTGGAACGCGAGATCGTCGAGAAGCACCTCGAAGCGGACCTGTTGATGGCGGGTCCCGGAGCGCGCCAGCGCGCGTCCGCGCAAGGCGTGCTCGATCGCGTTGTCCCCGCCCGCGTCATGGATGTTGCCGGCGTCGAGGGCCTGTCTCGACGCCCTGTCCGCGGCATCGATGGCGCGCTGGCGCGCGACGTGAGCCAGGGCCTGCTTCTGCACCGCGGCCCGGTCGACTTCGGTCCATGTCGAAGGCGGCCCCGCCGTCGGGCGGCCCGCGCAATGGCGTCGCCAGAACGCTTCCTCGCGCGGGTTTCGCGGCAATGCAGCGTCGCCGAGGAACCGCATGACGGGGCACAGTTCCGCTTCGCGTCCCATCGCTTCGAGGCGTTCCGCGGTGGCCTGCGCCCCGGCCGCGGCTTCTTCCGACCATGCATCGTCGATGGTTTCCGCGCAGCCGGCGCGACGCAGCGTCGCCATCGACCGCATCGCATTGTCGTCATCGGGCTTGATATAGCGGCCGGCACGGATGTCTTCGACCAGCGCCGCGTTCAGGGCGACGCAATCGGTTTCGGTGGCCGCGCCCGGCGCGGTGTCCGCCGCACGCACGGGAGCGATCGCGAGCCACGTCCATGCGGCCGTGAGCAGGGATGCGAAGACGACACGCATCAATGCGAATTGCGGTCCCGATGCCAACCGCGATGCCTGATGTCCAGATACAGGCTGTAGCAGGCGGTGAACGCCGGGAAGAGATTCTGCAGGATGCCGACCGAATCCTGCTTGGACGAGAACAGGAAGTAGCTGAGCGTCATCAGGCTGCCGACGATGCTCATGTACCAGAACAAGCGCGGGATCACCGGTTTGCCGGCACGCTTGCTGGCGATGAACTGCACCACCCAGCGACAGCCGAACATCAGCGCGCCGGTGAGGCCGATGAGTTTCCACGGCGAGGCGTGCAGGCCGGTCCAGGCCAGCCAGGGAATCGGCGAGTTCATGAAGTCCGCGACGACCGGTTCCATGCTCAGACTTCTTCGACCGCGGTGCGCTTGCTGCGCACGATCAGCCAGGCCACGCCGCGCAGATCGCGCAGGCCGACCAGCGCGCGGTTGAGGTTGTTGTACTTGGACACGCCGCTGGCGCGATGGCGGTGATTCACCGGCACGCTGACCGTCTTCCAGCCCGCGCGCTGCATCAGCGCCGGCAGATAACGATGCATGTGATCGAAATACGGCAGATCGAGAAAAGCCGCGCGCTCGAACAGTTTGATGCCGCAGCCGGTGTCGGGCGTGGCATCGCGCAGCATCCGGCTGCGGATCGCGTTCGCCCACTTCGATGCCCAGCGCTTGCTGCCGGTGTCCTTGCGGTCGACGCGCCAGCCGGCGAACAGCTTCACGTCGGCCGCGGATTCATCGCGCTTCGCCAGCAGTTTCGGAATATCGGCCGGATCGTTCTGGCCGTCGCCGTCGAGGGTCGCGATCCACGCGCCGCGCGCGGCCTTCACGCCGCTGCGCACCGCGGTGCTCTGCCCGCTCTGGTTCACGTGGTGCAGCACGCGCAGCTCGGGCACGGTCGCCTTCAGGCCCTGCAGCACGGCGAGCGTGTCGTCGCGCGAATGGTCGTCGATGTAGACGATCTCGAAATCGATCCGCCCGCGCAGCGCAGCGACGATTTCGGAGATCAGGGGGGCGACATTGTCCCGTTCGTTGAAGACGGGGACGACGACGGAGAGCGCGGGTTCGGAGTTCATCCCGCCTAGGATACCGCCTGTGCCGCGCCCTGCCGACCGGGCCGCGTCGCCGCGGCCGGTCGCGGACAAGGTCGAGCCGTCAGTAGATCGCGCCGCCGGCCTGGGTCGAGCTGAGCACGCCGGCATTGGCCGAGACCGTATAGCCCGTGCCACCGCTGCGCTGCCATGTGGTCAGGTTGAAGCCATCGCCGGCGGCGATGCGATCGACCGCGATGTTGCGATAGGTCAGCGGCGTTTTGGCGCGGCAGACTTCCGGCAGGCCCGGAGCGCGGAAGAAGTATGCGCGGCCGTTGCCGACCACGCCGGCCGCGCCCTGGGCGTCGATCAGCAGTGCGGTCTGTTCGTCCACGGCGATGCCGCGGGGGGCGGCGCTCCAGCCGTTGGTCGCCACCCGGCACAGGAAGGCGAGATCGCGACCCATGCGGTCGCGGGCGGCGAAGTGCGGATCGCCGATGAGGCCCTGCAGGGTCGGCACGGCCGAAAAATCGCGGCCGAAGCTCATCGTGCGATGGAAGGGATCGGCCAGCGCCTGCGCGGAGGTGGCGCCCTGGCTGGCCTGGGCGGTGTAGACGAACTGGGTCAGCACGTTGAGCCCGGCGCTGGTGCCGCCGACCGGCGTGCCGGTGGCGATGAGCGCGTTGAGCGTGGTCTGCACCGGCGTCCCGGTCCAGACGTTGATGTAGTTCGACTGGTCGCCACCGGCGATCCAGACCGCTTCGGCCTTCGACAACAGGTCCGCGACCGTTGCGTTGTTGGCGCTGGCGGCGTCGGGAATGATCAGGGTGGCGACCGAATTGAGGTTCGGGCAGAGGTCGCGGATGTACGGGTTGTAGGCATCGGTCCCGGTGGCGCGGATCACCAGGAAATCGCCGTCGCCCGCGCGCTGGCACATCCACTGGAACGCGGCATCGACATCGGTGCCGCCCCCCATCAGCACCACGCCCGGCGAGGGCGTGGGCGCGACATCGCCGGGATTGCCGATGCGCAGGTAGGTGTAGGTCGGCGCCTTCGCGGCGTCGGCCGGGGCGGCAATCGAGAACATCAGCGGCGACACGGCCAGCGACAGCAGCAGCGGACGGAGCATGGGCAATCCTTTGATCCGGAAGACGGAGGGGAACGGGCGCATCGCCCGTTCCCTGCGGGCGTGGTGCGCGTCCGGTATCGCCTCCGACGGCGGGCTGCGCGGTCGCGCCACGCGGCACACATTACCGCCGAATCGCGGTGACGATTCTCCGGGGTGCGACGACGGCCTCAGCCGCGCGTCTTCAACCGCTCCAGCAGCCCGTCCAGCGTGTCCAGGTCGGTGTAGTGGATCACCAGCCGGCCCTTGCCGCCGCGGCCGTGCAGGACGTTGACCTTGGCGCCCAGCGATTCCGACAGGTCGCGTTCGAGCGCGGCGATGTCGGCCTGCGGTTTGGCCTTGCCGTTGGCGGTCTTCGCCTTGACGGCGGTCGGGACCTGGCCGGCGCTGAGCTGCTGCACGCGGTGTTCGACCTCGCGCACCGACCAGCCGTTCTCGGCGGCCTGGCGGGCGAGCGCGATCGCCGCCTGCGGGGTCAGCGACAGCAGCGCGCGGGCGTGGCCCATTTCCAGCGCGCGGGTTTCCACCAGCGTGCGGATGTCGGCCGGCAGTTCCAGCAGGCGC
>JAYRTK010000069.1:0-13548 GCA_041919595.1 Lysobacteraceae bacterium | reverse complement strand
GAGACGGCATCGTCGCGGCCTTCGAGCGCGCGCAGATGCTGCGGCTGCAGTTCGAGAATGCGCCGGTACAGCGGCAGGGCCGTGTCCACGGCACCGTCGAGACGTCCGGCGGCGCGCGCGGATTCCGCCGCCGCCAGCAGCGCATCGATCCCGGCCACCGCGGCCTCGCGCCGGCGCAGGGTTTCGGCCACGGCGTCGATCTGCGCCCGCGGCGCCGACAGCGATCGCGCCAGGCGCAACTGCCGGTGCGCGTCCTCGAAACGACCGGTCGCGACCGCATCCCGCGCCTGCCGCACCGCCGCCTGCGCGACCCGCGCCAGCCCCGCACGCAGTTCGGCGCGATCCGGATCGATCGCCAGCGCCGCTTCGTAACGTTCGCGCGCACCGCTGCCGTCGGCGGCGCTGAGATGCCCGCGCTGCAATGCCGCCTCGGCCTGTCGGCGCAGACGTTCGGCCCCCGCTTCCGGCCACAGCCGGTCCGCGACCGGTCCGCGCAGCCATGCGCCCAGCGGAACCAGCAGCAACAGCGCCGGCACGAGCAGCCACGTCCACCGTCCACGCACGAGTGCGCGCAGGCGTTCGCGGGCGGGACGGAGGGAGGAATCGCGGCCGGCGGTCACCGCGCGAGCATAGCGCGGGCGGTCGCCGCCGATCAGGCCCGGCGCACGCTTTCGACGCCGGGCAGACTGTCGATCCGGCCCAGCAGCCGGGTCAGTTGTTCATGGTCGCGCACGCGCAACTGCAGATGCAGGCGCACACGGCTGCCCTGCAGGCCTTCGCTGTGGATCGACAGCAGATGGGCATCGTCCTGGGCGATGAGGTTGGTCAGATCCTTCAGCAGCCAGCGCCGGTCGACCGCCTCCACCCGCACCGAGGCGGTATGGCCGCCGCCGCTGCGGCCCCATTCCACCGACAGCACCCGCTGCGGCTGTCCGGCCGACAGACGCAGGAACGCCGGGCAATCGGCGCGATGCACGCTGACGCCCCGGCTGCGGGTGAGATAGCCGGCGATGGGCTCGCCCGGCAACGGCTGGCAGCAACGCGCGATCTGCACCAGCAGATTGCCCACCCCGACCACGGTGAACGCGGAACCGGACGGCTTCGGCGCGGGTCGCGGCGGCTTCGCGGGCTCGACCCGGGCGGCGTCGGTCGCGGCCTCCTGATGACTGCGCTCGTGATCGAGCAATGCCCGCCCGACCTGGTGCGGCCCGACATCGCCCAGCGCGACCAGCACGTACAGATCGTCGATGCCCGGCACGTTGAACCGGGCGAGCATCGGCGCGAGATCGGCCTGCAGCAGCGACAGACGACGCAGTTCCTTTTCCAGCATCTCGCGCCCGGCCTGCACGTTGCGCGCGCGGTCGAGCTTGTGGAACCACGCCCGCACCTTGTCGCGCGAACGACCGCTGGCGAGAAAGCCGTTGGCCGCGACCAGCCAGTCGCGGCGCGGTTCGGCGGTCTTCGCGGTGAGGATCTCCACCCGCTCGCCGCTGCGCAGCCTGTAATCCAGCGGCACGATGCGGCCATCGACCTTCGCGCCGCGGCAGCGATGGCCGACCATCGTATGCACGTGATACGCGAAATCGAGCGGCGTCGCACCCACCGGCAGATCGATCACGTCGCCCTGCGGCGTCAGGGTGTAGATGCGATCCTCGACCAGTTCGCTGTCGAAGGCACCGGCCAGGCCCCTGCCGTTGTCGTGATCGCGCCTGTCGTGACCCGGCTTGTCATGCTCGTGACCGCCGTCCTCGCGGCCGCTGTCGAGCAGGCGGCGCATCCATTCGATCTTGCGGTCGAGTCCGGCGTCGGCCGGCGCGCTGCGGCCTTCCTTGTAGCGCCAGTGCGCGGCCACGCCGAGTTCGGCCTGCGCGTGCATGTCGTGGGTGCGGATCTGCACTTCGAGCGTCTTGCCCTCCGGCCCGACCACCGCGGTGTGCAGCGAGCGGTAATCGTTGCGCTTGGGCCGTGCGATGTAATCGTCGAACTCGCTCGGAATCGGCGTCCACAGCGCATGCACCACCCCGAGCGCGGCGTAGCATGCCGGCACGTCCTTCACCATCACCCGTACCGCGCGCAGATCGTACAGCTCACTGATCGGCACGCCTTTCTTCTGCATCTTCTTCCAGATGCTGGTGATGTGCTTGGGCCGTCCGGCGACCTCCGCCTCCACGCCCTGCGCCTTCAGCGCGTCGCCGAGCGCCCGCTTGACCTGCTCGATGTAGCGCTCGCGATCGCCGCGCTTCTCGTCGAGCAGGCGCACGATCTTCTTGTAGGTCTCGGGCTCGAGATGGCGCAGGGCGAGATCTTCCAGCTCCCATTTGAGCTGCCAGATGCCCAGCCGGTTGGCCAGCGGCGCATGGATGTCGCGGGTCAGCTGCGCCAGCGCCCGGCGCTCGGCCTCGGGGCGCTGGCCGGCGGCGTGCATCAACGCCAGTTGCCGCGCCAGCAGGATCGGTACCACGCGCAGGTCCTTCACCATCACCAGCAGCAGCCGGCGCAGTCCCTCGGCATTGCGTCCCCCCGTGTCGGCCGCATGCAGGGTCCAGACCTGCGCCGCCGCGCGCTGGCCTTCGAGCAGGGTCGCGATGCTGGGCCACGCCTTGGCCAGTTGGGGTTCGAGCCGTGCCCGCCACGCCGGCAGGTCGTACAGGATCGTCGCCAGGATCACGTCGCCGTCGGCGTTCAGCCGTGCCAGCGCGGACAGGGTGTCCGCCAGTTGCGCCAGCGTCTGCGGTGCGATCGGTTCCTCTCCGGACACCGGCGCCGCCTGCGCCAGCGCCTCGCGCCAGGACGCACCCAACGACGCCACCGACGGCAGCGACGACAGGGTTTCCAGCGGAGTGGCGGTGACGGCGGACACGCGGTTTCAAGCAGCGGAGGGTATGCCTACACTAGCCCCGTCCCGCCTCCGGCGAAATCCCCAAAGGTCGTCCCATGTCGATGGTCCACTCGATGCCTCGCCCGCTGCTGTCGCTCGCCCTGCTCGCCGCCGTCGCGCTCGCCCCCAGCGTCACGCAGGCGCAGAAGCCGATCGAACAGGAGATGACCCCGCAGGAATTCAGGGCCGCCGGCCTCGACAAGCTCAGCCCGGAAGAACTCGCCCGCCTCAACACCTGGCTGGGCCGCAAGATCGACACCGTCGCCACCGAAGCCGCCGCCCAGGCCAAGGACAAGGTCGAACAGGAAAACCGCGGCTTCTTCCACTTCGGTTCCAGCGAACCGATCGTCAGCCGCATCGCCGGAGAATTCCGCGGCTTCGGCAAGGGCCGCACCTACACCCTCGAAAACGGCCAGGTCTGGCGCCAGACCGACAGCGCCACCCTCGTCGGCGCGAAGCTGACCGACCCCGAAGTCCGCATCAACCCGAGCGTTTCCGGCAACGCCTGGTACATCGCGGTGAAGGGCTACAACACGCGGGCGAAGGTGGAACGGGTGAAGTGATCGGGCGGGTCATCGCGATGCCCCCATCCATCCCGGTGCTTCCGGAACCGGGATGAGGGCCGCACCGCCGGCACGTCATCCCCGGCATCCGGATCGGACGCAACGCCCATCCATGGAGCAGGAAAACCATGCAGCCATTCGAATACTGGACCCTCGCCATCCAGATCGCGACGCTCGTCGCCGTCGTGGTGACGGCGTGGATCTACTACCACCAGCTGAAGGTGATGTCGAAGCAACTGTCGGCCGCCCAGTCCGCGAACGAAGCCCAGTACACGCTCCGCATCGTCGAATTCCTGCAACACGAGGACGTGCGGGAGTCCCGGAAGATCGTCCGGGAAGTGCTCTCCGGGAAGGACTACGCGCAATGGACCGCGGACGAAAAGACGCACGCCTCCAGAGTCGCGGCCAACTACGACATGGCCGCGGCGCTTCTGCGCTCCGGCTACGGCTCGCGTGACCTGATCGCCTCCAACTGGATGGCCAGCATCCTCCACTGCCACAAGGTCCTGCTGCCGCATGTCGTGGCGCATCGCACGGCCGAGCACGGCAATCCGAAATACTGGACGAATTTCGACTGGCTGCACGGCCTCGCGACGACCATGCACGAGTGAGACGGAGAAGATCGAATGCAATCCGGCAACGACCCGTACGATCTCGAACGATTCCTGGCCGCGCAGGAAACCGCTTACGAACGGGCGCTCGGCGAAATCCGTGCCGGCAGGAAAACCAGCCACTGGATCTGGTTCGTCTTTCCCCAGATCATCGGACTCGGCAGCAGCGAAACCAATCTCCGGTATTCGATCAGAAGCCTCGACGAGGCGAGGGAATATCTGAAGCATCCAACGCTCGGGACACGACTCGACGCGTGCACGCAAGCCGTCATGGAACACCGCGACCTGACCGCGGAAGCCCTCTTCGGCGCGCTCGATGCCATGAAATTCAGATCCTGCATGACACTTTTCGAGCGCGCGGCCTCCGACGGAACGCGCTTCGGCGAGGCCATCGACCGGTTCTTTTCCGGCGAGCGGGATCCGCGGACGCTGCAGCGGATCGGGGACTGAAACCGGCAACGGCACCCGGAAACGGAACGGCCCCCGACCGGAGTCGGAGGCCGTGGACGCGGACCGCAGTCCCGCCTCAGTACTGGATGCAGACCCCGGTCGCCGGGTCGCAGTATTCGAACAGTTCCCAGTAACCGCTGTTGCAGTAGTAGGTGTAGCTTTCGGTACCCCAGCGCGTCTCGCGGTACACGGTATACAACGTGCCGTCGTTGGCAGCGGTGCACTGCACCGGCGGCAGCGGCGAGGCCGAGGCGGCGCCACCGAACCCCATCATGACCGCGAAGCAGACCACGGCCAATCCTTTCAACATCGAACGCGTCATGGACGATCCTTATCGTGAGAGAGACACCGCCGATGGGTCGACCGCGCATGCGATCGACGCCGGAAACGCGCGGGACCGCAGGCTTCCGTTCCCGGCGATCGACGGCACCCCGCCGGAATCCTGCGCATCGAGACTAGCAAGAGGATGTCGCGGGAACCGAGACATCGGTCGACACCCGGCTTCATGCCGTGCGCGGTCCGCGAACGATGCCGTCACTCGTACCGCAATGCCTCGATCGGATCCAGCCCCGCCGCCTTCGATGCCGGCATGATTCCGAACAGTACGCCGACCAGCGCCGAGAACCCGGCCGCGGCGACGACCACCCACAGCGGCACGTGGGCCGGCGGAAAATTCGGGACCAGCGCCGAGATCATCAGCGCCAGCCCGTAACCGAGCGCGATGCCGATCAGACCGCCGAGCAGTGCGAGCAGACCGGCTTCGGCCAGGAACTGCACCAGGATGTCGCGACGGGTCGCGCCCAGCGCCTTGAGGATGCCGATCTCGCGGGTGCGCTCGGTCACCGAGACCAGCATGATGTTCATGATCCCGATCCCGCCGACCAGCAGCGAAATGCCGACCACGCCGGCGACGACCATGGTCGCGGTGCCGGTGATCTTGTTGAACTGCTTGAGCACCGAGTCGGCGGCCTCGACCTTGAAATCGTCGTCCTTGTCGGTGGCCAGTTTGCGCGAGGCGCGGACCGCGCGCTTGACCCGTTCGCGCACCGTCTCGACCTCTTCGAGGTTGGCGACCGTGAACGAGGCGACGATCATCGGGTCGTTGCTGTTGCCCATCATCGCGCGGCCGACATCGAACGGGATGATCACGTAGTTGTCGCGGCTGAATCCGAGGATCTCGCCCTCCTTCTCCATCACCCCGACCACCTTGAACCACTCCTTGCCGACGGTGAAATATTCGCCGACCGGGTTCTTCGGCATCTTCAACTCGTCGCGCAGGTCGGCGCCGATCACCGCGACGCGGCGATGGCCCTTGTCGTCGCTGTCGACGATGAAACGGCCGTATTCGGGAAACAGGTTGTTGACCAGCGGATAGTCGGACGTCGTCGCCTGCACCTGCGGACTGCTGCTGCGCCCCTTGTACGAAACGCCCGCGGCCTGCACCACCATGAGCGGCGCCACTTCCTTCACACCCTGCACGCGGTAGCGCAGCACGGAAATGTCGTCGAAGGTGATGGTGTTGATCTTCCCGGTGCGGAAGTTCTCGTTGTCGTTGATCGCGCGCAGGCTCAGCGCGTTGCCGCCCATGTCCGAGAGCTGGCCCTTGATCGAATCGGAAAAGCCCTGGACCAGCGCGACCACCGCGATCACCGAGCCGGTGCCGATGAGGATGCCGAGCGTGGTCAGGAAACTGCGCATCCGGTGCGCGGCCAGGCTGGACAGCGCGGCGCGGAAGGCTTCGAGATAGGCTTGCATCAGTGGTTCGCTCCTGCGGGGGCGTGGCGGACGTCCTCGACGATGCGGCCGTCGCTGACCCGGATCGTGCGGTGGCAGTGCGCGGCGATGTCCGGCTCGTGGGTCACCAGCACCACGGTCTGGCCCTGCGCGTGCAGCGCGTCGAACAGCGCCATGATTTCGGTGGAAGTGCGGCTGTCGAGGTTGCCCGTGGGTTCGTCCGCGAGCAGGATCGACGGCGCGCCGACCAGGGCACGGGCGATGGCCACGCGCTGGCGCTGACCGCCGGACAACTGGTTCGGCCGATGCCCCATGCGATCGCCCAGACCGACCTTGCCCAGCGCCTCCGCGGCGCGCTCGCGCCGCTCCGCCGGCGACATGCCGCGATAGACCAGCGGCTGCATCACGTTCTGCAGCACGGTCATCCGCGGCAGCAGGTGGAAGCTCTGGAACACGAAGCCGATCTCGCGGTTGCGCACGTGCGCCAGCTCGGCGTCGTTCATCCCGGAGACGTCGCGGCCGTTGAGCATGTAGCGCCCCTCGGTCGGCGTATCGAGACAACCGATGAGGTTCATCAGCGTCGATTTGCCCGACCCGGACGGCCCGGTCAGCGCGACGTATTCGTTGCGCGCGATGGTCAGGTCGACGCCGGCGAGCGCCAGCACGGTCTCGTCGCCCATCATGTAGCGCTTGACGATGTGCTCGAGGACGATCATCCGGCGTCCTTCTCGTCGTCGGCATCGTCTTCGTCGGTGTCGCGCGCCTTGTCCGGATCGAGCGGCATCACGCGCTCGCCGTCGCGCAGGCGGCGCAGCGCCTTCGCCGGACCGACGATCACGGTGTCCTTGGCGGAAACGCCCTTGATCACGGCTTCCCAGCGGTCGTCGGAAACGCCGGTCTCGATCGGGGCCTTGCGCGCCTTGCCGTCGGCGGCCAGCCAGACATGACGCGAGACCTTGCCGTCCTCGCCGGCCTCGGACATCACCGCCTCCACCGGCACCGCGAGACGGCGCTGACCATCGCCGAGGAAGATGTCGGAACGCACGCTCATGCCCGAACGCAGCGCGAGTCCCGCCGGGGCATCGATCCGCACCGTGACCTTGTAGGCGCGCCCCTGGCCTTCGATGGTCGGCGCCAGCGCGATCTGCTCGACCGTGCCGCGCAGCGCGCGGTCGGGATAGGCGGCGGCGAACACGTCCGCCTTCTGTCCGACCGCGACCTTGGCGATGTCGGCCTCGTCGACCTTCAGCTCGGCCTGGATCTGCGAGGTGTCGGCGATGGTCATCAGCTGCGCGCCGGCCAGGGACGAGGTCGACGGAATCGCGGTTTCGCCGATCTTGATCGGCAGAGAGACGATCCGCCCAGTGATCGGCGAACGGATCTCGGTCTTCGCACGCTGCTCGCGCGCGTCGCTGAGCACCGCTTCGGCACGGCGCAGCGACTCCTCGCTGGTCCGCAGATCGGCCTGCGCCACTTCGAGCTGGTTGCGGTCTTCGTCGAAACGATTGCGATCGATCAGGCTGGACGCCACCAGTACCCGGCTGCGCTCGAACTGTTTCTGGCGCAGCGCGAGCTGCGCACGCTGGCGCTCGATCGCGATGCGCGTCTGGCGCAGACTGGCTTCCTCGCGCTCGATCGCGTTGTTGTACAGCTCGGGGTCGAGCGACAACAGCAACTGCCCGGCCTCCACCGTATCGCCTTCCTTCACCAGGATCTCGCGGACCTTGCCGGTCACTTCCGAGGTGAGCTTGACCTCATCGCGGAACGCGAGCGTGCCCGAGGCGAGGATGGTCGGCTGTACCGCCTGCGCCGCGATCTGCGCCATCTCGACTTCCGTCGCCGACGCGCCGCGATTCTTCTTCACGATCACGGGCACCGCGACGACCGCGACGACCAGTCCGGCGATCAGCCATTTCCTGTTGAATTTCATCGATGGATTCCTGTGGACGAAAACGATGGCGACGACGGATCCGTGCCGCGCGCGTGCGCAGGCGCGGACCGGACGCGCGGTTCACTTGAGCAGCGCGACCACGGCGAGCACGCCGTAATACAGCGCGTACGGCAGCGCGGCGACGGTCACCGCCTGGCCCCAGCCGGTGCGGAACCAGGTCCGCCATCCGAGCGCGGCGAGGCCGATGGACCACGGCATCAGCAGGCTGAAGCCCTTGGCGAACGCGCTCCACGGGTGATCCAGCGGCAGTTCGAAGAACAGCGGATCGACATTGAGCAGCGCCAGCGAGGTGAGCGGCGTCTGAGGTTCCATGGTGAGCACGCCGATCAGCATCACCACGACCCCGAGCAGGGACGGCATGCCCGACCAGGCGGTCAGGCTCAGCCCCCGCCGGAACGACACCGCATGACCGGAAAGCTTGCCCGCGATCAGATAGTAGACCGCGACCAGCGCGCTCAGCAGCGCCGTGGCGATCGCCGCCCAGCCGACCGCGAAATAGCCCATCACCTGCGCGCTCGGCATCACCTTGCGCGCCTGTTCGATCTCCTTGGCGGTAGCCTCGGGATTGGCGGTGAGGATCTGGTCGATGAACCAGTCGCCGTCGACGTTGGCGAAATACAGCGCGGTCGCCGCGACCACGGCGACGGTGCTCAGCGCGATGGGCAGCAGGAAGGTCGGTTTGTCCTTCAGTGCGGCGAAGACCTTGCCGGGCTGCAGGAAGATATCGACGAGATGACTCATGAAACGGCTCCTGAAAGGGGAAATCCCGCGTTCCGGACCGGGGTGGCCGATCCGAACTGTCTCCATGACGGCATGAGCATGCCCATTGTGACCGCGAATCGTCGAATTGTTCGCCGCGGGTCCAAGACGCAGTCCGGAAGTCATCCCGGTACGTGGCATCGAACCGCGAAGCAACCCCCGCTGTGCTTCAGCCCAGACGCGACAGGCGCGTGGCGAGCTTCTTCGCGGACACCCCGCCCTTCGCGCCGAGCTCCTGCGCGAACAGCGAAACCCGGAATTCCTCCAGCTCCCAACGCAGCGCCTGCCAGTCCGGAGCGGCATCGACGCCGCGATCGCGGGCGTCGTCGAGCGCATCGGCGAACGGCTTGAGTTCGAGCATGCGCGCCTGATCGCGCACCGGATCGCGCAGCGCACGTTCCGCACGCAGCGCCATCGCCTTGAGATAACGCGGATATTCGGCCAGCGCCGCGGCAGGCGTGCCGCGCAGGAATCCCGGGGCGGCCAGTGCCGCGAGCTGCGCGTTCAGATCGTCGAGATTGGCACGCGCCCAGCCCATCAGCTTCGAATCCAGCGCGGCGCGGACTTCGGCGACGCGGGCGAGGATGGTGTCCGCCTGTTTCAGCCGCTCCATCGCCTCACTGAACAGCGACCGGCCGATCGCGTCCCGACGCTGCGTGAAGACCGCATCGTCTCGGATCGTGTCCAGCCCCTCCGCCGACAGCGCGGCGAACGCGCCCTCGACCAGATCCCGGCGCAGCCGGTCGCCGTCCTTCAGACCATCGCCGCGCGGCGCCTGCGCTTCGATCGCGGCGTACAGCAGCGACGTCTTGGGCGGCACCGGCAACTGCTTGCGCGCCTGTTTGATCTTCTCCGCGAGCGCGAGCCGCAACAGCCGGCGTACGCCTTCGGGATGATGCCGCTGCGCCTCGCGGCGATCGGCATGCACCGCGAGCGAGACGCTGTCGCCGTCGTCGTGCAAGGCCGGATAGGCCGGCACGCCACCCGCGCCGGGCACCGATTCCGGAATCGGTTGCGCCGGGAAATCGGTCAGGCCGCGCTGCGCCAACCCCTCCGCCGCACGCGCCGAGAACGCATCCGCAGCGCGCTTGCCGAAACGTGCGCGCAGACCATCGAGATCGCGGGATTCGGCCAGCACGATGCGGTCACCGCTTTCCAGCAAACGAAGATTCGCACGCAGATGCGGATCGATCGACGCGGAATCGAAATCGACCGCGGCGACCTCGACGCCGGTGAGTTTCTTCAGGAACCGGGCCAGAGCGCCCTCGATGCTGTCGGCGTCCGGCGTCGGAAAGGCTTCCGCGAAGGCGCGCGCGAAATCCGGCGCGGGGACGAAATTCCGGCGCAGCGTCTTCGGCAACGATTTGATCAGCGCCGCCGCCTTGTCCTGCACGAACCCCGGCGCCAGCCACGACAACCGCGACGGATCGAGCGCGTTGAGCAGATGCAGCGGCACGACCACGGTCATGCCGTCGTCCGGCGCGCCGGGCTCGAAACGATAACTCACCGCCAGACGCGCATCGCCCAGCGGCAGATATTTCGGGAAACGTTCGGCATCGCTGGCACCGCCGACCATCAGGTCGTCGAACGACCATTCCAGCTTCGCCTTGTCGGCGGCCGGCAGCTTCGCGTACCACGCATCCAGCGCCTGCGCGTTGTGGACGTGCGGCGGCAGGCGATCGAGATACCACTGCGCCTGCCAGTCCTCGTCGACGACGAGGCCGGCGCGCCGCTGCTTGGCCTCTTCTTCCTTCGCCTTCGCCAGCGTGGCCAGATTGCGCGCGAGGAACGCGCAGCGGGTATTGATCTCACCGGTCGCGAGCGCGTCGCGGGCGAAGATCTGCCGCGATTCCTCGGGAAACAGCGCGCCGTAGTGCACCGGCTTTTTCGGCGCCAGCACCAGCCCGAACAGACTGATCTGCTCGCTGCCGACCACACGTCCCTGCGAGCGCGCCCAGTGCGGATCGTGATGCCGGCGCGCGAGCAGATGCGGCAACTCGTCGATCGCCCATTCCGGCTCGATCGCGGCGTTGACGATCGACCACACCTTTTCGGTGTCGAGCAGGGTCGCGGACAGCAGCCACGCCGGCGGTCGTTTCGACAGCGGGGACCCCGGAAAGATCGTGTATTTGCGTCCGCGCGGACCGTCGTACAGTCCACGATCGCCGCGATTGCCGACCTGGGTCGGCAGACCGGCGATCAATGCACGATGCAGGGCCGCATAGGGTGCCCCCTGGCGCGACGCCTGTTCGTCGAACAGATCGACGCCGGCCTCCGCCTTCCATCCCAGTTCGTCGCACAGCAGCTTCAACTGCCGATGCAGCTCGCGCCATTCGCGCAACCGCAGGAACCCCAGGAAATGCCTGTCCGCCCATTTGCGCAGCTGCGACTGGGTCAGCTCCTCGTGGGCGGCGCGATACGCCTCCCACAGCCTGAGAATGCCGACGAATTCCGACTTCGGGTCGGCGAATTCGGCATGCGCGGCATCGGCCGCGCCACGCTGGTCGGCCGGACGCTCGCGCGGATCCTGGATGCCGAGAAAACTGGCGATCGTCAGCATCTCGCGCAGACAGCCATGCTTCTGCGCGGCGATCAGCATGCGTGCGAGTTTCACGTCCACCGGCAACCGCGCCATGGTGCGGCCGATATGGGTGAGCTTGCGCTCCGCGTCGATCGCACCGAGTTCGGCCAGTTGCTGCCAGCCATCGGCGATGGCGCGCGGATCGGGCGATTCGAGAAACGGGAATGCCTCGATCCTGCCCAGGCCCAGCGCCAGCATCCGCAGGATCACGCCCGCCAGCGCCGCGCGCCGGATCTCGGGATCGGTATACGGGTCGCGCGCCAGGAAATCCGCTTCGGAATACAACCGGAAGCACACGCCGGGCGCGATGCGGCCGCAGCGTCCCTTGCGCTGGTCGGCGCTGGCCTGGGAAATCGCCTCGATGTGCAGACGGTCGAGTTTCTGCCGCGGGCTGTAGCGCTTGACCCGCGCCAATCCGGGATCGACCACGTAATGGATGCGCGGCACGGTCAACGAGGTCTCGGCGACGTTGGTCGCGAGGACGATCCGCCGCTGCGGGCCGGGATTGAAGACGCGATCCTGATCGCGCGCCGACAGCCGCGCATACAGCGGCAGCACTTCGGTGTGCCGGTACTTGCGCTTTTCCAGCGCCTGGTGCGCATCGCGGATCTCGCGCTCGCCGGGCAGGAAGATCAGCGTATCGCCCATGCCACCGATGCGCGCGATCTCGTCGCAGGCCGACACGATGCCGTCGAGCACCGAGCGACCGCCTTCGCCCGCATCGTCGCCGCTGCCATCGTCCTCGTCGCGACCCGCATTCAACGGCCGGTAGCGCACCTCGACCGGATATCCCCGCCCTTCCACGCTGACCACCGGCGCATTGCCGAAGTGCTGCGAGAAACGTTCGGTGTCGATGGTCGCCGAGGTCACGATCACCTTCAGATCGCGGCGTTTGACCAACAGTTGCTTCAGATAGCCGAGCAGGAAATCGATGTTGAGACTGCGCTCGTGCGCCTCGTCGACGATGATCGTGTCGTAGGCCGACAGCCAGCGATCGGACTGGATCTCGGCGAGCAGGATGCCGTCGGTCATGAACTTGACCGCGGTGCGCTCGCCGACGTTGTCGTTGAAACGCACCTGATAACCGACCAGACCACCGAGCGGCGTCTTCAGTTCCTCGGCCACGCGCCGCGCGACCGCGCGCGCGGCGATCCGTCGCGGCTGGGTGCAACCGATCATGCCGGCCGCGCCGCGCCCGGCGGCCAGGCACAGCTTCGGCAACTGGGTGGTCTTGCCGGACCCGGTTTCGCCGGCGATCACCACGACCTGATGGTCGCGGATCAGACCGATGATGCGATCCGCCTCGGCGGCGATCGGCAACGCCGGGTCGACCTCGACCGCGCCCGGCAGCGCCGCGGCGCGGGCCGCGCGCGCGGCGACCGAGGCCGCGAGGGCCTCGGCGAAGGCCGTCTGCGGCGCGGCATCGCCCGGCCGGTCGCGCCAGCGCGACCACAGCCCGAGCAACCGTCCGCGGTCGCGCGCGAGCGCACCGTCGACCGCGCGACGTGCGTCCTGCAGGCGGCGATCCTGCGGTTTTCCCGAAGGCGGCGGCGCGGCGGGGGAATCGATCGATGACATCGGGGAATGAATCCGGAAAAACGGATTTCTAATGCGTCATGGGGGACGATAGTCTGATCCATCCCACGCCCGGAGACGAGCCATGGCCAAATCGAAGAAACCCGCGACCGCCACTGCCCCCAGCCCCGAACGCCGTGTCGAGGCACCGCAGATCGACATCGGCATCGCCTCCGGCGACCGCAGGAAGATCGCCGACGGTCTCTCCAGCTTCCTCGCCGACAGCTACACGCTGTACCTGCGCACCCACAACTTCCACTGGAACGTCACCGGCCCGATGTTCAACAGCCTCCACGTCATGTTCGAAGGCCAGTACACCGAGCAGTGGACCGCGCTCGACGCGATCGCCGAGCGCATCCGCGCGCTGGGCGCCCGCTCACCGGGGTCCTACGCCGAATTCGCGAAGCTCAGCTCGATCGGCGACGAGGGCGCGGTGGAAGGCACCG
>JAYRTK010000068.1:0-13554 GCA_041919595.1 Lysobacteraceae bacterium | reverse complement strand
CGTGTTCAATCTGCTGATCGTGGTCGGCGGCATGGCCGCGCTGCGCGATCTGCCGATCCCCGCGTCCTTCGTCGGCTTCGAGTTGCCGGCGGCGCTGGCGGCCTCGCTGCTGCTGTATCCGATGCTTCGCAAGGATCTGCAGATCAGTCGTCCCGAAGGCTGGGTGCTGCTGCTGGCGTTCGGCGCCTGGGTGGCGTTCGAGCTGATGCTGTCGCGGTGAGCGGACGATGACGGCCGACAACGGCGGGGTCGCCCGCACGCTGCCTTCGCGCGCGCTGCGCGGCCTGCAGGAATTCTTCCGCCTGGAGGCGGCCGGCGGCATCCTGCTGATCCTCGCCGCGGTCGTGGCGATGATCTTCGCCAATTCGCCGCTGTCCGCGCTCTACGACGGGTTCCGCGAACTGCCGGTGCAGGTGCGCGTGGGACAGCTGGATCTGGCCAAGCCGCTGCTGCTGTGGATCAACGATGGCCTGATGGCGATCTTCTTCCTGCTGGTCGCGCTGGAGATCAAGCGCGAGGTGCTGAGCGGACAGTTGTCCAGCCGCGCCCAGCTGCTGCAACCGCTGCTGTGCGCGGCCGCGGGCGTGGCCATGCCCGCGCTGATCTATGCCGCGATCAACCGCGGCGATGCCGAGGCCATGCGCGGCTGGGCGATCCCGGCCGCCACCGACATCGCGTTCGCGCTCGGCATCCTCTCGCTGCTCGGATCGCGCGCGCCGGTGGCGATGAAACTGCTGCTGTCGACCATCGCGGTGCTCGACGATCTCGCCGCGATCATCATCATCGCCGTGTTCTACACCAGCACGCTCTCGGCGACGGCGCTGACCGCCGCGGCGATCGCGATCCTGGCGATGTTCGTGCTCAACCGGCGCGGCGTGCGCGCGCTCACGCCGTACCTGCTGCTCGGCGTCGTGGTCTGGGTCTGCGTGCTGAAGTCGGGTGTGCACGCGACCCTGGCCGGGGTGATCACCGGGCTGATGATTCCGCACGTGCGGCGCGGCGATGCGGTCGACGACGAGATCGAGCATTCGCCGCTCGAACACCTCGAACATGCGCTGCATCCGTGGGTGGCCTACGGCATCCTGCCGCTGTTCGCGTTCGCGAACGCCGGGCTGGCTCTGGGCGGCTTCGGGCTGGCCGATGCGCTGGCGCCGGTTCCGCTGGGCATCGCCCTGGGTCTGCTGCTGGGCAAACCGATCGGGATCGTGCTGGCGGCGGTGCTCGGCCACGTCACCGGCATCGCCCGCTTCGGCGAAGGTCTCGATTTCAGGAACATCGTCGGACTGGGTCTGCTCTGCGGCATCGGTTTCACCATGAGCCTGTTCATCGCCTCGCTCGCGTTCGACGGTGCGCCGGCCCTGGCCGAGAGCAGCGTGCTCGGCGTGCTCTGCGCATCGGTGATCGCGGCGGTGGCCGGCTATCTGTGGTTGCGCGCCACGCTGCCGAAGCCGGCGCCCGGGACATAGGCCGTCGCCATCGCCGACGCTACACTGCGGCGGTTGTCGACGACAGGACCGCCCCGCATGCACACGACCGCACGCCGCCGCGCGCACGCCGCCACTGCGGCCGTCTTCGCCCTGGTGTGTCCGGCGCTGGCGCTGGCCTCCGATGCGCGCATGGATCTGACCGCGCATTGGGGCGGTTACGCCGCCGTCGCGCTGTTCGTCGCCTCGTACCTGCTGGTGATCGCCGAGGAATACACCCACCTGCGCAAATCGCAGCCGGTGATGATGGCCGCGGGCGGGATCTGGGGCGTGCTGGCGATCGTCGCCGCGCAGCAGGGCCAGGCCGGGCTCGCGCATGCGGCGGTCCGCGACTATCTGCTGGAATTCGCCGAGCTGCTGTTGTTCCTGCTCGCGGCGATGACCTACGTCAACGCGATGAGCGAGCGCAATCTGTTCGAGGTGCTGCGCGTGCGCCTGCTGCGGCGCGGATTCGGTTATCGCGCGTTGTTCTGGGTCACCGGCCTGATCGCGTTCCTGCTGTCGCCGCTGATCGACAACCTCACCACCGCGCTGGTGATGTGCGCGGTGGTACTGGCGGTGGGGCGCGACAGTCCGACGTTCGTGGCCCTGGCGTGCATCAACATCGTGGTCGCGGCGAACGCCGGCGGCGCCTTCAGCCCGTTCGGCGACATCACCACGCTGATGGTGTGGCAGAGCGGACGGGTCGGGTTCTGGACGTTCTTCGCGCTGTTCCTGCCGGCGCTGGCGAACTGGCTGGTGCCGGCGGTGTGCATGCATTTTGCGGTGCCGCACGGCGCGCCGGCACCCGCGCACGACGAGGTCCGGGCGAAGCGTGGCGCGACCGTCATCGTGGCGCTGTTCGCGCTCACCATCGCGCTGGCGGTCGGTTTCCACCAGTTCCTGCATCTGCCGCCGTTCATGGGGATGATGTCGGGGCTCGCGCTGCTGAAACTGTACGGTTGGCGATTGTCGCGCACCGCGCAACGGATCGAGGCGGAAGCCTTCGACCGCGAGGGCGCGCCCGGCGATGTCGATGCCTTCGACAGTTACGAGCAGGTGGCGCGTGCGGAGTGGGACACGCTGCTGTTCTTCTTCGGCGTGATCATGTGCGTCGGCGCGCTGGGGTTCTGCGGTTGGCTCGCGGTCGGTTCGCAATGGTTCTACGGCGATCTGGGGCCGACGCGGGCGAACATCCTGGTCGGTCTGATCTCCGCGGTGCTCGACAATATTCCGATGATGGTCGCGGTGCTGCAGATGAATCCCGACATGAGCGTCGGCCAGTGGCTGCTGGTCACGTTCACCGCGGGCGTCGGCGGCAGTCTGCTGTCGGTCGGCTCGGCCGCGGGCGTCGCGCTGATGGGACAGGCGCGCGGCCAGTACACCTTCTTCAGCCACCTGAAATGGAGCTGGGCGGTGGCGTTGGGATATGCCGCCGGCGTCGGCGTGCATTTCCTCGTCAACGCCCGGTATTTCTGAGCCTGCACCGATGAAGACTGCACTCGTGTTCGGCGCCAGCGGCCAGATCGGCATGCCGTTGCTCGATCGCCTCCGCGATCACGGCTGGCGGGTTTACGCGGTGTCGCGCGATGCGCGCGCCGAGCAGCCCGGTCTGGTCTGGCTGCAGGGCGATCTCGCGCAGGTCGAGGATCTGCCGCCGCATCCCGAGGCGGTCTTCAGCTGCGGGCCGCTGGATCTGTTCGGCCACTGGTACGCGCGCAACGACGTGCGTGCGCCGCGGGTGATCGCGTTCGGCTCCACCAGCATCGATGTCAAGCGCGGTTCCGCCGACGCCGAGGAGCGCGACCTCGCGGCGCGGCTGCGCGAAGGCGAGCGCATGGTGTTCGAGACCGCGGCCGCCCGCGGCGTCGCCGCGACCGTGCTGCGACCCACGCTGATCTACGGCGTGGGCCGCGATCGCAATCTGACCCGGATCGCCGCGGTCGCGCGCCGGTTCGGCCGCATCGTGTTGCCGCGCGGCGCCTCTGGTCTGCGTCAACCGGTGCATGTGCACGATCTGTCGGAAGCCGCATTCCGCTGTCTCGATGTCGAAGCGGCGTCCGGCCGCAGTTACGCGCTGCCCGGCGGCGAAACCCTCGCATATCGCGACATGGTCGCGCGCGTCCTGGCTGCGCTGCAGCCACCGGCGAAATTGCATGAAGTCCCGGGCGGCGTGTTCAATGCCGTGCTGGCCGCGGCCCATGCCGCCGGCTTCGCGCTGGATTTCAACGAAGCCGCGGTGACGCGCATGCGCACCGACCAGACCTTCGATCCGGCCGATGCGCGGCGCGATTTCGGTTACGCGCCGCGGGGGTTCCATCCGGTGTCCGCGATGTTTCCGGACATCGGCTGAGCGCGACGTTCAGAGCTGGAAGTCTTCCGGCGTCGTCTTCACGTTCTGATCGAAACGCAGCACCGCGATGTGGATCTTGCCGCCATCGGACGTGCGGAACTGGAATCCGATCGGCATGCCGTCGCTCGACGAGAACCAGACCACGCCGGTTTCGACGGCGCTGCCCCAGCCGCTCGGATCGAGCCGCGCACCGAAGATCTTGCTGGTCTTCGGCTGCGGCAGATCCCTGGCGCCGGTGAAGCGCAGCAGCTCGCCGGCGCTGTCGAGCAGGGCGATGGCCAGCGGATCGACCAGAGTCCCGATCTGCGCCTTGCCCGAGAACCCGGTGGCCACATCCAGCCAGCGCACGATGCCGTTCTCGGCGACCGCGCGATACTCGTTCTTCTGGCCGGGACGCACCACCATGCGGAAGCGGTCGGGCCGCTCGAACAGCAACTGCGCCGGGTAGCGTTGCGGGGCGCCGTATTTGCCGGATTTGTCCGGCGGGGCATAGCGCTCGACCACCGCCTCGATGCGACCGCTGTGGGTGGTCTTGTCGAAGTCCTGCAGTCGCTGGACGCCGGATTGCGCCGATGCCGGCAGCACGGCGGCAGGACCGAGAACGAAGGCCAGCGCGAGGATCGGCGCGAGGACTGGCGTGAGAATCGGAAACGTGCGGATTCGGTGCATGTCGGTGATTCCTGGAGGAAGGGGGCGCGAGCGAGGGCCGCGCGACCGGCCGCAGGTGGCCGGCGATGCGACGTCATATCGGATGGCGGTGTGGCGTCCGTGCCGGGCGACGTCAGCGACAGACCATCCGCGAACGGGTGCGCAACGTCGGCGGCGGATTGCTCGGTCCGGTCGCGGAGCAGCGGGTCGAGGGATCGACCGCCAGCGGCCGGACCTCGACGATGCGCGAGGCGTCGATGCCGGCGGGCACGCCGGGTGCGGTGGGATCGATGCAATCGCCCGGGTTGAGCATCGTCGTGTGCGTGGCGCCTGTCGCGCTGCCGGCGAGGGTGACGACGATCGTCACGCCGCTGACGTTGCACAACTGGTCCAGACGCAGGTTCTGCGAGAGGCGCGGAAGCCCCGGCAGTTCCGCCGGTGCGTTGGTCGGCGAGGCGCCGGCGCACATGCCCGGGTGATCGTGCATCGTTTCGATCGGCGTGGTGATGCGGGTGGCGCGAGCGGTGATGTCGGCGATGCCGGTGAGCTCGCGCAGGCCGCCGCCATCCATCGGAATCTGCACCCGGTCGCGATCGACGTCGAAGGTCACGGCCACGCTGTCGCCGCTGGCGGCGAAGTCGACGCTGCCCTGATAGGCGTTGAACGGCGTGCTCGGGAACAGGCTCGGCGTACTGCTGATCGTCACATTGGGGAAATTCAGGCGGCAATCGGCGCCGGCGGGGCAGGTGCCGTCGAAGAATCGATACGAGGCCTGCAGCGTGTCGCCGGCGCAATATTGCTGTGGTTCGACCTTGGCCCACGGTGCACGGATCGCGCTGCGGTCGAGCACGCAGCCGTTGGCGACGATCGCGGCGCAGACGGCGATGATGCAATAGCGGACGGATTTGCGTTCGAGGATGTGCATGGTGGTCTCCGGGGGAGTGGCGCCGATGCGGCGCCGTGGACCTCATTCCGGAGTTACGCAAGCCGACCAGTCGAGCGGACAGCAGAACCTGAACCGCGATGATGTCCGTCTCAGTCGCGCGTCGCCGCCTTGGCGCGCGCCCGCAGCGCGATCGCCAGCACGCCGCCCAGCACCATCGCGCCGCCGAGCCACAGTTGCGGCCCCGGCCGATCGCCCCAGACGAAGATGCCCAGCGCCACCGCGAAGACCGGCGTCAGCAGCAGGTAGGGCATCACCTGCACCACCGGATGACGCTGCACCAGACGGAAGAACAGCGTGTGTCCGATCAGCGAGGCGAAGATCGCCGAATATCCGGCGGACGCCCAGCTCGACCAGTGCGCCGCACGCAATGCGGCGAATCCGCCGGGCTCGATCGCGGCGCTGATCGCCAGCAGCGGCGGCACGCCGATCACCGCGGTCCAGCCCTGCAGGCCGATCGCATCGATGCCGCCGATCCCGCGCATGAACACCGTGCCCAGCGCGATCAGGAACGCCGAGAACAGCATCATCGCCAGTGCGGCCGGATGATCCAGCACCAGGGGGTCGAACCCCAGCACCAGCACTCCGGCGAAGCTCAATGCGATCGCCGAACCGGTACGCCAGGCGAAGCGTTCGCCCAGCAGCCACCACGCCAGCAGCACCGACATCGGAATGTAGCTCTGCATCACGATCGCCGGCGAGGACAGATCCCCGGCCATGCGCAGCGCCCACAGGCTGGTGCCGAAATGCAGCGCGCCGTTGAGCAGCGCCACCGCGATCAGTCGCGGCCACTGCGCGCGCGGCGGCGGTTTCAGGAATGCGCAGAGCAGCACGGCTAGCAGCGCCATGCGCAGCGCGCTGAACAGGAACGGCGGGATTTCGCGCAGCGCGTGCGCCGAGGTCAGGAAATTGCCGGCCCAGACGATGCAGATCACCAGCGCGAGCGCGAGATCGCGCCTACCGATGCCGTGCGCGCCGGCTGCGCCCGTCGTTGAACCCGCGCCGCTCACCCGCGCGCCCGCGCCGGGACGCGGACGGGATCGCGATCGCGCATCAGTAGCGCCAGCCGAGTTTGCGGAACAGTTTCGCCAGCACCCAGGCCGGACCGATCAGCAGATACACCAGATCGGTGAGGAAGCTCGGCTTCTTGCCTTCGATCTTGTGGCCGACGAACTGCGCGATCCAGGCGACGACGAACACCGCGGCCGCCAGCCACAACAGGCGATCCAGACCGAGGGTCGCATGCAACCAGCGATTGAGCCACAGCATCGCGATGAACACCGCGAGCATGCCCAGTCCGAGCTTGCGCGAGGCGCGGTAGTAGAACATCCATGCCGCGAACGCCGCGATCGCGGCCCAGAACCCGGCGCCGAACCAGCTGCCCGGCACCGGAATGCACCACAGCAGCGCGGTCACCGTCCACAGGATCGTCGGCACGGCGATGAAGTGGATCGACTGGTTGGTGGTGTTCTGGTGATCGCCGGAATAGTTCGCGAACCAGCGGTCGATGGGACGGTCGGTGGATTGCGGTTCGGCGGAGGCGTTCATGCGCTCATTTCCTGTTGGCGAAGGAATGACGTGAGATTTCCGCACGAAGCAGGTCGAGAACTGCGGCTTCGGCGAACCAGCGCTTCGGAATCAATTCGAACATCGCGTCCGAATGGTAGAGCAGGATGGTGTGAGCATCTTCGTCGAGCCCGGTGAAGTGTGACCACGGTCTTCTGGCTTGCCCGAGTGCCGTGACGACATGCAGGCCCGAATCGTCCCAACTGTAGGAAAACCGTTCGTGAAGGGATTTCTGCTGTTCGAACAACCTTTTCCACGTGCCGGGCAATCTGCGCGTGTGCAGTGCGAAGAGTCCCGCGAGACCGCCGATGCTCGCGCCGATGCCGATCATTCCCGCCATCGTCGTGCCGTACCAGGCGAGGCTGCCGCCGAGGATCCCGATGAAGACGAAAAACGCATATTGGCGTTTTCGCCATTTGCGCATGTGCAACGTCTGGGCGGCGACGAAATCGTCGGCAGTCAGGGCGCCACCGAACGATCGCGCGTTCGTCATCGCGCTCAATCCACCGAAATCCCCGCCAGCCGTTGCAGGGCCTCGGCGTACTTCGCGCGGGTACGATCGATCACGTCGGCCGGCAGCCGCGGGCCCGGCGCGGTCTTGTTCCAGTCCAGGGTTTCCAGATAGTCGCGCACGAACTGCTTGTCGTAGCTCGGCGGGCTGATTCCGACTTCGTATTCGTCCGCCGGCCAGTAGCGCGACGAATCCGGCGTCAGCATTTCGTCCATCACGTACAGGCGGCCATCGGCATCGGTGCCGAACTCGAACTTGGTGTCGGCCAGCAGGATGCCGCGTTCGGCGGCGTAGGCGGCGGCATAGCGGTAGATGCGCAGGGTCGCGTCGCGCACCTGTTCGGCCAGTTCGGCGCCGACCGTCTTCACCATCGTGTCGAAATCGATGTTCTCGTCGTGATCGCCCACCGCGGCCTTGGTCGAGGGCGTGAAGATCGGTTCGGGCAACTGTTCCGCCTGACGCAGGCCGTCGGGCAGGGCGATGCCGCTGACCCGGCCGGTGCGCTGGTAATCCTTCCAGCCGCTGCCGATCAGATAACCGCGGGCGATGGCTTCCACCGGCACCGGCTTGAGCCTGCGCGTGACCACCGCGCGCTTCGCGTACGGCGTGGCATCGACGCCGGTCGGCAGCACCTTCGCCACCTCGATCCCGGTCAGATGGTTGGGCAGGATGTGCGCGGTTTTCTCGAACCAGAAATTGCTGATCTGGCACAGCATCTCGCCCTTGCCCGGAATCGGGTCGGGCAGCACCACGTCGAACGCGCTGAGCCGGTCGGTGGCCACGATCAGCAGCAGCGGGCCGTACTCGCGGGCCTCGGGCGGAAGCGCGCCCGGTGCCAGTTCGAACACGTCGCGGACCTTGCCGCGATGGCGCAGGGTCAGGCCGGGAAGGTCGGATTCGAGCAGGGTGGTCGCCACGCGCAGTCCATCGGAAGCGGTCGGGCCGCCTAGTGTACGGCCCGCGGCCCGTCGCGGAAGAGCATCCGCCACGCTCCGGCCCTGTAAACTGTGCGACATGACCCGATGGTACGGAAAATTCTTCGGCTTCGTCGCCGGCTGGCTGCTGTTCCGCCACCCGGGCGGCGCGCTGATCGGCCTGCTGTTGGGCCACGCCTTCGACGCCGACTGGTTCAAGAGCCCGCGCGACACCCCCTACCGCGTCCTCGGCCTGACCGAAGACGCCACCGACGCCGAAATCGACCAGGCCTACCGCCGCCTGATCAGCCAGTACCACCCCGACAAACTGGCCGGCGTCGCCGAAGAACTCCGCCGCCAGGCCGAAGACAAGGCCGGCGACATCAACGCCGCGTACGACCGGATCAAGGCGCTGCGCAAGCGGCCGTAACGCCGCGCCGCACCCGCCGCACGCGGCCTGCTTCCCGCTGTCATCCCGAACGCACGCAGCGCGGAGGGATCTGCTGTTCGTCGGCTTGCGGCATACGCGGGCTTCGGCATACTGGCCAGACACAGGGGAGGTGTGCCGTGACGAAGCGAGCTTTGCGGATCTTGCATGTTTCCGATCTGCACATGGGGCAGGAGCGAGGCGCCAACCGGTGGCGCATGTTCGATGTGCTGGGTGATGCATGGCGCGATAATCTCGACGATATCGCGAACGACGGTCCGGTTGATCTGGTGTGCTTCACCGGCGATCTCGCGTTTTCCGGCAAGAAGTCCGAGTACCGTGAAGTCAGCACGCTGATCAAGGAATTGCTTCAGCGGCTGGAACTCGACAAATCCCGTTTTTTCTGCGTCCCCGGCAATCACGACATCAATCGTGATGTACAGGTACGGGCATGGCGAAAATTACGGGATGCCGGCGATATGCGGCCCGAAGATTTCGATCCTTGGGTCGCCGGAGGACGCGCGCCGCGAGGTTGCAAGGACGCCTGGATCAAGGGCGTGCTGCAGCGACGCCGCAGCTACGATGCCTGGTTGGTTGCGTCCGGGCTCGGGCACATGCGTCCCAGGCGAAGCGGTCATGGCCGACTGGGCTATCGTTTCAGTTTCAAGCCGGGAGAGATCGGCAATGTCGAGCCCCTGCACCTCGTCGGATTCGACAGTGCCTGGTTGGCCGGTGGCGGGGACGCGCGCGAGCAGGACAACGCCAACCTGCGTGTGACCTGCGACCAGGTCGGCCGATTGCTCAGCGATGGCGACGGGCCGCTGAAGGGACACATCATTGGTCTCATGCATCATCCCTTTTCATGCCTGATCGAAAGCGAAAGCACGAAGATGCCGACGTGGATGAGCCGGCATGGCGTCGGGTTGCTTTTGCACGGTCATCTGCACGACATGCGTCTGACCTGGACGACCGATCCCGATCATGGGCTGCATGTTTCAATTGCCGGCAGCCAGTATCAACGCAACAACGTACCCAACACGATCCATCTGCTGGATGTCGAATTTCCGGGCAGCGAGCGGCCTCGTCCCGTTCGATTGTGGGTCCGTGCATGGGAGGGTGACGGCGGTCATTGGTACAGCGACAACAAGCGCTACAGGGGCATGGTGGATGGGCGCTTGCGGCTGGCGCCAGAAGAGCCTATCCAAGACACAATTTCCCTCGACCCCGGCGTCTTCATCGGCCGCAAGACCGAACTGGAGCAACTGCGCGCGGCGCTGTTGCCCGCGTCCGGCGAGGCGCCGAAGCCGGTCGTGGTCGAAGGCATGGCCGGCGCCGGCAAATCGCGGCTGGTCGAGGAATTCCTGCGCCGGCACTGGCTGCCCGCGCGGGGGCTGACGGCCGAGACCGCGACCACCGCGCAGGTGCTGCGACTGGAACTGCACCCCGACGACACCCGCGATGCGCAGGCGCTGGGGCGCGCCATCGCCGACAGCCTGAAACTCGCCGCCCCCGATGTGCAGCTGTGGCCCGCGCTGCGCGAGGTCCTGCGCAGCGGACCGGACGGCCGCCGGCGGCTGCTGCGCGTGGACAATGTCGATGGCCCCGCGCAGGCCGCGGCCGCGGCGGGACTCGCGGCGCAGTTGCGCGGCTGCGCGCAGGTCTTCACCGCCCGCGCGCACGGCTGGACCGGCCCGGGCTGGGTGCGCGTGCCGGCGCCGCCCTTGCCGGCGCCGGAGGCGGTCGAACTGCTGCGCGAGAAAGTGCGCGAGATCGACCCGCAATGGGTGCCCGACGCAGCGCCGGCGGCGCGCATCGCGCGGGAACTCGGCCATCTGCCGCTGGCCCTGCATATCGCCGCCAGCCATCTGGCCAGCGGCATCGCGGCGGAGGCCTACATCGACAGGTTCCGCGCGCAGAAATTGGCGCTCGATCATGTGCATCCCGACGGCGGCAGCACCGAGGCCGAGCAGGCGCGCCGCAACGTCCGCAGTTCGTTCGAGATCAGCTGGACGCTCTGGTGCGCCGGTGAAGGCGCCGACGCCGCACTGCAGGCGGGGCTGGTCGCACTTGCGCAATCGCGCATCGACAGCCTGGGCGACGACCTCGGCGCGGCCCTGGCCGCACTGTCGCCGGCGGACTACGGCCGCCTGCTGGTCGGTGCGCGTCGGCTGGCTTTGGTGGAACTGGAAGCGGTGCGCGATCGCGAAGACGTCGCCCCGCGCCGCCGTCTGCGTCTGCACGCGCTGATGGCGGAATTTCTGCGTGATAAACAGGGTCCGGAAGCTACCGTCGTGCAAGCGCGCCTCACCGGTTGGTTGCTACCGAAGATCGCTGATCAGAACAACGGAAGTATGAGAAGTTCCCGCGCCGCGGTTGTATGCGAACCCGCCGCTCTGAGGCAGTGGCTCACTAGCGCTGACTTGGAAGCAGGACTAGCCGAGTTGGTGTCGATCACTAGATTCGCCGACGCTTGCGGTCCTTATAGCGCTTGGTTCTCCTGTTTCGAGCGATGGTCTGATGTATGTCGTGACACACGGCTGAAAGCCCAACTGTACTGGGCAATGACTCATATGGCGTTACAAGAGAGCGATTCTGAAAAAGCTCTATTAATGGCGCGATCCGCAGAAGAAATTTTCGCTTCTGTAGGTGCTCTAGGCAGCTTGGCAACCATACATAGTCTGATTGCGGACATCATGCGGCTGCGCGGCGAGCTGGATGAGGCCATGCGGATCCTTCGCGAGAAAGTTCTGCCGTTCTTCGAGCAGAATGGTGTCATGCGTGAGAGCGCGGTCACTCATGGAAAGATTGCAGATATCCTTCAGTTGCGTGGAGATATGGAGGAAGCGTTGCGCATCCGGCGTCAGGAAGAGATCCCGGTGTATGAGCTTCTGGGGGATGTGCGTGAACGCGCAGTTGCTCAAGGCAAGATTGCGGACATTCTTGTGGTGAGAGGTGAGTGGGATGAAGCCATACGGATTCGGCGTGAGGAACAGATACCGGTTTACGTGCGGTTGGGTGAAGTGCGTGAGCATGCGATCACGCAGGGCCAGATTGCGGATATCCTTCAGGCGCGTGGGGAGTTGGAGGAAGCGTTGCGAATTCATCGCGAGGAAGTCCTGCCGGTGTTCGAGCGCCTGGGCGATCTGCGTTCGCTGCTGGTAGAGCGCGCGAATCTGGCGTTTACGCTCTCGCGACGCGGCCACCATGAAGACCGCCCCGAAATCCACACCCTGCTGACCCAGGCCCTGGCCGACGCCGAACGCCTGCGCCTGCCCGAGGCGCAGACCATCCGCGGCCTGATCGCACAGATCTTCGGTGCCGATGCGGCACCCGCGGCGCCGTAGGAGGACCTTCAGGCCCGACCCAACGCATGGGTACATGACCGGCCCCGCCTACCCCACCATCCCTGCGCCATGTGGCCAGGTTCAAACGCGCTTGCGGGTGCTGTTTGGATAAGAATCAATAATTTGCGCAAAAACATGAAACAAAAAGTCACATTCCGCATTGTTTCACCGGGATGCGGTGTCTTCGGCAAAAGCGAAGCGCGGCAGAGGGCGCGCGGTTGCTGGTCGCGACTTCCGTCGCTTCTGCAGGGGTTGAGCGGGGATAATGGCGGGGTTCGGGCCTGAAGACCCTCCTACGAACCCTCTTACGAACGGCTTCTCATGCAACCCACCGTCATCGCCCCCTCCATCCTCTCCGCCAATTTCGCGAAGCTCGGCGAGGAGGTCGACGCCGTCCTCGCCGCGGGCGCGGACTGGGTACATTTCGACGTGATGGACAACCATTACGTGCCCAATCTGACCATCGGCCCGCTGGTGTGCGAGGCGTTGCGCAAGCATGGCGTGACCGCGCCGATCGACGTGCATCTGATGGTGGAGCCTGTCGACCGCATCGTGCCGGATTTCGCCAAGGCCGGTGCGTCGCTGATCAGTTTCCATCCCGAGGCCAGCCGCCACGTGCATCGCACGATCCAGCTGATCAAGGCCAGCGGCTGCCAGGCCGGGCTGGTGCTGAATCCGGCGACGCCGGTCGAGGTGCTGGACTACGTGCTGGACGAACTCGATCTGGTGCTGCTGATGTCGGTGAACCCGGGCTTCGGCGGCCAGAGTTTCATTCCGTCGGCGCTGGACAAGCTGCGCGTCGTGCGCCAGCGCATCGACGCGGTGACCGCGCGCACCGGCAGGGCGATCCGGCTGGAGATCGACGGCGGCGTGAAGGTCGACAACATCGCCGAGATCGCGAAGGCGGGTGCGGACACCTTCGTCGCCGGTTCGGCGATCTTCGGTCAGCCCGATTACCCTGCCGTCGTCGCGGCGATGAAGGCGGCGGTGGCGGCAGTCCGCTGAGCGCGGACAAAAAAAGGGCGGCGTCTCGCGACGCCGCCCCGGGAGTATTGGAAGCAATCCCGCTTCCGTCCGTCGTCCCTGCGATGGCCTTCCATTCTCCGGGCGAACCGTGACGAAATCGCGACCGCGGCATGACGCCATGGTGAAACGCGGGTGCGGGCCGGCGCCGAAGCCGTTAGCATGTGCCGGCCATGAACGAGAGCGCATTCCCGCATCGGACGGCCCGTACGGCCGCACAGGGACGATGGCGGCGCTGAGCCGGTCCATTCGTCCCTTGCCCCTTATTTTCCGAGGAAGTCCCGCGTGATCCCGTTCGAGCAATTCCAGCAGTACGCCGCCGATGGCCATACCCTGATTCCCGTGGTGCGCGAGGTGCTGTC
>JAYRTK010000067.1:0-13585 GCA_041919595.1 Lysobacteraceae bacterium | reverse complement strand
TAGGGGACATGAAAGAAAGCATCCTCGATGTGCTGCTCTACCTGTTCGAGCACTACATCGCCAATGACGCGGACCTCGCCCGGGACCGCGATTCCCTGCAGAACAGTCTGCTGCAGGCCGGGTTCAGTCCGGCCGAAATCCACAAGGCCTTCGACTGGCTGGACGGGCTCGCCGAGCGCCGGCCGGGCGGCATGGCCGCACCGCGCAGCGACGGCCCGACCCGCGTGTTCTTCGGTCCCGAGCTGGACAAGCTCGACGTGGACTGCCGCGGTTTCCTGATGTTCCTCGAACAGCACGGCATCCTCGATGCCAATCAGCGCGAACTGGTGCTGGATCGGGCGATGGCCCTGGACCAGGACGAACTGGATCTCGACGATCTGAAATGGGTGGTGCTGATGGTGCTGTTCAATCAGCCCGGCTCGGAAGCCGCCTACGCCTGGATGGAAACGCAGATGTTCGAGGACGACGGCGAACTGGTGCACTGAGCGCCGCGCGTCCGTCGATGATGTCCGCACGTCCGTCGTCCGTCCGCGCCAGCGGCCCCGGACGGTATGCTGGGGGTCTCCGCATCGACGGAGCCGTTCCGTGCGGGGCGGCCAGCATCGAGGCGCACCGCCTGGGGAACGCATGACCAACTGGTACTACCACGCACCCGGCCAGGGCCGGGTCGGCCCGCTGACCGCGGACGAAATGCGCAAGCGCTATCGCGAACGCCAGATCGTGCGCGACACGCTCGCATGGCACGAGGGACTGCGCGAATGGCAGCCGCTCGACCGGCTGATCGAGGAACTGGGCCTGACCGGCGTCGAGCCCGATCTGTCGCTCCCGCCGCCGCCGCCGCCCATCCGGCGTCCCGCCGCCGCCACCGCCTCGCATGCCGCGCGTCCGGCGCTGCCGGTCGAGCCGCCGCCGTCCAACCGCGCCGGCTGCGTCATCGCGGCGATCGTGATCGGAGTCGGCGGCCTGTTTCTCGTCGGCATCCTCGCCGCGATCGCCCTTCCCGCCTATCAGGACTACGTGAAGCGGGCGAAAGCGGCGCAGACCGGCCAGGCCGCGCCGTCGGGCGCGGTCGATGGCGCTCCCGACGGTGCGACGCCGGCGCGGACCGCGACCTACGATGCCGACCGGATGGAAGCCGTCGATGGTCTGGCGCGCGAACTGGTCACCGCCTCGATGCGCGAGTTCTACGCCGCCAACGGCAATGTCTGTCCGGACACCTTCGAGTTCGAGCGGATGATGGTGCGGTATCCCCGTTACCAGGGCAGCGAGCACGGTGGCTGGTTCAGCCTCGATCCGGCGCGGCCCTCCACCGGCGTCTGCGCGTATGCCGTGCGCTTCCACGGTCTCGGCCCGGAAGTGACGGACAAGACGGCGCAGTACGAGGTGAACATCGCCGGCGACGCGATCGCCATCTACTGCCGCAACATCGATCTGCCGGCCGGTTTCGCGCCGCCGCGCTGCGGTGCCTGAGCGCATGAACGCACCGCCACCGCTTCCGCCCGCCGCCTCCCGCAGCGACCAGATCGTCGATGCGTTCGCGCAGCGCGATCGCGAGCCGCCGGCCGCGCCGCCGCCGCCGAAGTCGGGCATGTCCGGCTGCGCGATCGCCGCGATCATCGGTGCGGTGGGGCTGGTGGTCGGCGTGTTCCTGATCGGCATGCTCGCCGCGATCGCGCTCCCGGCCTACCAGCAGTACCTCGGCCGCGCGCGCGTTCAGGAGGCCTACGTCATCGCCGGCTCGCTGCAGCCCGCGATCGAGACGTATCTCGCCCAGCACGGCACCTGCCCGGACAACGCCGGGATCGGCTATGGCGAGGACGAGATCCTGCCGCTCGGCGGCACCGAGGGTCGGGCCGACGGCAACCACGCGCTGCTGAAGGTCGGTGCGCTCGACGATGGCCATTGCGCCATCGAATTGCGCTTCCGCAACATCTCGCCGGTCATCGACGACAAGACCCTCGTCCTCCAGGCGGACGAGGGCGGATGGACCTGCTTCGACGGCACCCTCGGCCAGCAACAGCGCCCGATGCCCTGCCGTACCCACGACAACGACGCCTCCACGGAAACCGACCCATGACCGAGTGGTACTACAGCGACGCCCAGCGCCAGCAACACGGCCCGGTGGGCCCCGGCGAACTCGCCGCCCTGCACACCAAGGGCCTGCTCCCGCCCGAGACCCTGGTCTGGCGCGAGGGCATGTCCGAATGGAAACCCTGGCGCGACATGATCCGTGAAGTGGTCGTGGGCGGCCTGCCGGACGATCCGCGCGCCGAAGCGCTGGTCAAGGCCGCCGAGGCCGCGCCGGACGATGGCGCCTATCGCCCCTACGCGATCGCCGAGGCCTCGCCCTACGCGCCGCCGCAGGCGCGGGTCGACGAAAGCTCGACCGTCGTCGCCGGCGGCCGGGTGGTCTACGCCGGGTTCTGGAAGCGCGTGGCCGCGTATTTCATCGATTACTTCGTGGTGACCGCGATCACCTACGCGCTGATGATCCCGCTCGGCATGGTCATGGCGGTGGGCATCGGCGCGTCCGCGGCCTCGGACGACCCGTTCGCCAGCGGCGCCAGCGTCGCCCTGATGGGCCTGATCTACCTGGTGTCGATCGCGATTCCGATGCTGTACTTCGCCTGGATGCACGCCTCCAGCACCCAGGCCACCCTCGGCAAGATGGCGGTGGGGATCAAGGTCGTGCGCGGCGACGGCAGTCGGATCAGCTTCTGGCGCGGCGTCGGTCGTCTGTTCGCGACCATCCTCAGCAGCCTGATCCTGATGATCGGCTGGCTGATGGCGGCGTTCACCGAGCGCAAGCAGGCCCTGCACGACATGGTCTGCGACACCCTGGTGGTCGACAAATGGGCCTACACCGACCACCCGGAATGGCAGCGCGAGGAGCTGGGCACGGTCACGGTGGTCATCCTGGTCCTGGCCGGGCTGGCGTTCTTCGCGGTCATCGCCCTGGTCGCGGCCATGGGGGCGATGTTCGCCGGCGGCCTGCGCTGAGCCGCCGCCGCCTGGCGATCCGGGCGGCCGTCACCCCCGCCGCCGGCCGGATTCCGGCCGGCCCGCGCGATTCCCGCTTGACAGGGGCAGGCCGGACGTGACACCACTAAAAAAAGACAACTGACCGACGCCCGGGCTCAACCCGGGCGTCGCCTTCTGGCCGGACGCCCGGGAACGCCCCGGACGCCCGGCCGTTGCCGCCCCGCCCGTCGGGTGCGGCGCTTCCGGATCCCCCGCCCGCAATGGCCAAGAATCTCCTCATCGTCGAGTCCCCCGCCAAGGCCAAGACGATCAACAAGTACCTCGGCAAGGACTTCCAGGTCCTGGCCTCCTATGGCCACGTCCGCGACCTGGTGCCCAAGGAAGGCGCGGTCGATCCCGAGCGCGGCTTCGCCATGCGCTACGAGCTGATCGACAAGAACGAGAAACACGTCGACGCCATCGCCAAGGCCGCCAAGGCCGCCGACCACCTCTACCTCGCGACCGACCCGGACCGCGAAGGCGAGGCGATCAGCTGGCACATCGCCGAGATCCTGAAGGAGCGCGGCCTGCTCAAGGACCGCACCCTGGAGCGGGTGGTGTTCACCGAGATCACCCCGCGGGCGATCAAGGAAGCGATGTCGAAACCGCGCGCCATCGCCGGCGATCTGGTCGATGCCCAGCAGGCGCGCCGCGCGCTGGACTATCTGGTCGGCTTCAATCTCTCGCCGGTGTTGTGGCGCAAGGTCCAGCGCGGTCTCTCCGCCGGCCGCGTGCAGTCCCCGGCGCTGCGCATGATCGTCGAGCGCGAGGAGGAGATCGAAGCCTTCATCGCCCGCGAGTACTGGACCATCGAGGCCGAGTGCGCGCATCCGTCGCAGGCCTTCGTCGCCAAGCTGACGAAGCTGGACGGGAAGAAGTTCGAACAATTCACGGTCACCGACGGCGACACCGCCGAGGCCGCGCGCAAGCGCATCGTCGCTGCCGCCAGCGGCGTGCTGCAGGTCACCGACGTCGCCAGCAAGGAGCGCAAGCGCCGGCCGTCGCCGCCGTTCACCACCTCCACCCTGCAGCAGGAAGCCTCGCGCAAGCTCGGCTTCACCACCAAGCGCACGATGCAGGTGGCGCAGAAGTTGTACGAAGGCGTGAGCATCGGCGAGGAAGGCAGCGTCGGTTTGATCAGCTACATGCGTACCGACTCGGTCAGTCTGTCCGCGGAAGCGCTGAGCGAGTTGCGCGATGTCATCGCGCGCGATTTCGGCACCCGCGCACTCCCCGACAAACCCAACTTCTACCAGACCAAATCCAAGAACGCCCAGGAGGCGCACGAAGCGGTGCGCCCGACCTCGGCGCTGCGCACGCCGGCGCAGGTCGCGCGCTTCCTCAGCGACGACGAGCGCCGCCTGTACGAGCTGATCTGGAAGCGCGCCGTCGCCTCGCAGATGGTGCCGGCCACGCTGAACACGGTCTCGGTCGACCTCGCCGCCGGCGGCGAGCACAGTTTCCGCGCCAGCGGCACCACGGTGGTCGATCCGGGCTTCCTCGCCGTGTACGAGGAAGGCAAGGACAGCAAGACCAGCGACGACGAGGACGAAGGTCGCAAGCTGCCGGCGATGAAGCCCGGCGATCGCATCCCGCTGGATCGCGTCCACGCCGACCAGCATTTCACCCAGCCACCGCCGCGCTTCACCGAAGCGGCGTTGGTGAAGGCGCTGGAGGAATACGGCATCGGTCGTCCGTCGACCTACGCCTCGATCATCCAGACCCTGCTGTTCCGCAAGTACGTCGAGATGGAAGGTCGCAGCTTCCGGCCCAGCGATGTCGGCCGTGCGGTCAGCAAATTCCTCAGCGGACATTTCACCCGCTACGTCGATTACGACTTCACCGCGAAGATGGAGGACGACCTCGACGCCGTGTCGCGTGGCGAAGAGGAGTGGGTGCCGCTGATGGAGAAGTTCTGGGGCCCGTTCAAGGAACTGGTCAGCGAGAAGACCGAATCCGTCGACCGTTCCGAAGCCACCGGCGCGCGCGAACTGGGCAACGATCCGAAATCCGGCAAGCCGGTCAGCGTGCGTCTCGGCCGTTACGGGCCGTACGCGCAGATCGGCGACAAGGACACCGACGAGAAGCTGGAGTTCGCCTCGCTGCGGCCCGGCCAGTCGATGCACACCATCACCCTCGAGGACGCGCTGGAGCTGTTCCGGCTGCCGCGCAAGCTCGGTCAGAGCAACGGCGAGGAAGTCAGCGTCGGCATCGGCCGCTTCGGGCCGTTCGCCAAGCGCGGCAGCACCTACGCGTCGCTGAAGAAGGAAGATGACCCGTACACGATCGATCTCGCCCGCGCGGTCTTCCTGATCGAGGAGAAGGAAGAGATCGCGCGCAACCGGATCATCAAGGCGTTCCCCGACAGCGACATCCAGGTGCTGAACGGACGCTTCGGCCCGTACATCAGCGATGGCCGGCTCAACGGCAAGATCCCGAAGGACCGCGAACCGGCGTCGCTGACGCTGGAAGAGGTCACCCGCCTGCTGGAAGAGACCGGCAAGCCTGCCCGCAAGGGCTTCGGTGCGAAGAAGGCCGCGGCGAAGAAGGCCGCCGAGCCCAAACCGAAGGCGACGAAGAAGGCGCCCGCGAAGAAGGCGGCGGCGAAGACCGCGGCCGGGAAGCCGGCCAAGAAGGCTGCGAAGAAGGTCGCCAAGAAGGCCACGGTCAAGAAGACGACTGCCAGGAAGACCGCGTCCAGGGCGGCGGTGTTCGACCACCCGGAACCGGCGAAACCGCTGGTGACGCAGGCCGCGATCGCGAATGCCGGCGTCAAGCGCGTGGTGAAGAAGGGCGGGGGCTGAGTCCCGCGCCCTCGGCCCGAACGGCCGCCTGAACCGGGACGAACCGGCGACGAACGGGGCTTTCCCCCGCCGTCGTCCCGACGCAAGATGCCCGCATGCGCGCCTTCCGTCTTCTGCCCGGTCCGATCGCCCTGCTCCTCGCCTGCAGCGGCGCTCCGGCGCCCGTGCAGGCCGGCGAGGATGTCGTCATCTACCGCTGCACCGACGCCGGTGGCCGCCTGACCCTGCGCGACTCGCCCTGCGCCAAGGGCGAACGCCAGGAGACCCGCAGCATGCTGCGGCCGAAGGACGCGCCCCCGATCGCCCGCACCCCGCCGCCGCCGCCGGTGGCCGCTCCGCCGCCGGTGACGCAGTTCGTGGTGGTGCACCCGCCGCGCCCCCTGTACGAGTGCGTGACGCCCGACAACACGCGCTATCTCAGCGACACGCCTGAAGGCAATCCGCGCCTGGTCCCGCTGTGGACCGTCGGCGTGCCGATGCAGAACCAGATCGCGGTCTACGAACCCGGCCGCCTGAACGTGAGCGTCAACGACGGCCACCTCAGCGGCAGTTACCAGAGCGGCGGTTACACCAACGTCCTCCTGCCCGGGCCGGGCGCCGTCGGCGTCAACGGCGCCTGGATCCGCGACACCTGCCATGCGCTGCCGCAGACCGAAGTCTGCGCCCGCCTGCGCGATCGTCGCGACGAGGTGCGTCGCCGCTTCGTCATCGCCCAACCCTCGGAGCGCAGCGCGCTCGGGCGCGAGGAGCGCGGCATCGAGGCCCGGCTCGAACAGGATTGTCGCTGATGCGTCGTGGTCGCGTGTGGGTGCCGTTGTCGCTCGTCCTGTTGCTCCCGGCGCTCGGCATGACCCCGGTCGCCGCGCAGCAGGGCATGACGATCTACCGCTGCGTCGACCCTGCCGGTGCGGTCACGCTGCAGAACGACGTGCCCTGCCCCAAGGGCAGCCAGCAGACGATGCGCAAGGTCGGTGCTCTGCCCACGCTGCCGACCCTGCCGTCGCCGGCGCCCGTGTCGCCGCCCAGACCCGCCACGCCGCCACCCGCCGGACCGCCGCCGGCGATCGTCGAGGCTCCGTCGGCGTCCCGGGAGCGCACGCCCCCGCCCCCGCTGTTCCAGTGCCGGACCTGGGACGACCGCGACTACCTTGGCGACACCGCCGAACCGCCGGCGACCTGCGTGCCGCTGTCGACCGTGGGCATCGACGGTTCGAGCGCGCTCGCCGCCGGCAGCGCCTGCGAGATGCGCCAGGATGCCTGCATCGCGGTGCCCGCGGAACAATTGTGCGCCGCCTGGAAGAAGCGCCTGGACGAAGCCGAGTTCCGCTGGAAGTTCGGCGGCGCGCGCAACGACGCGCGCAAGGCCGAATACGACCGCGTCGTGCGGATCTATCGCGAAAGTACCTGCGTGCCTTGAAGGCAAGTGCGCGGCCGGGCCCTGCCGTTCGTCTGCGGCGTGAGCCGGTCTGGGGCCTCCGGGACGATATGCAGGAAAAGAACCTGCTTCCGGCACGCGACACAAGGAGCGTCGATGACCATGCATTTCTCCGGAGTCGGATTCACGGCGGAGCCTTGGATGTTCGCCGCGGTCCTTGGCGTCGCCGCCGCTTGGCAGGCGATCCGCCTGTGGCTGGGGCTCACGTCGACCACTTGGCCGGTGGTGGAAGGACAGATCCTCAGGGCCCGGATCGAAAGTCGGACGGACCACGACGACGATGGTGTCCGCAGCGATTACTTCGTGCCGGTCGTGCGCTATCGGTACCGGATCGCCGGGCGGGACTACGAATCGACGCGATTGAGTTTCCGCTCGTTGTGGGCCTACGACTATGAGGGCATCGCGACCGAACTGGCCGGTGTCGTCACCGGCCAGCCGTGTCGCGTGCATTACCACCCGCGGTTTCCTGCGCTCGCCGTACTCCGGCCGGGCGTGAGCCGATGGGGTGTTGTCCTCGTCTGCGGACTTGCCTTGGGCGCCGTCCTCGTGGCGTGGACGAAATGAGGGTCGGCGGGACTGCGGATCGCCTCGTCGTCGGAGGCGATCCGCAATCGGCGGACGGGCGGTGAGCCGATGCCGCCGATTCAATGCCCGCCGTGTCCGCCCTCCACCGCGCCGCCCTGGCCATCGGGCAGCACCACGCGGATGTTCTGCATCATGCCCTGGTCCTCATGGTCGAGGATGTGGCAGTGCAGGACGTACTCGCCGATGTAGCGCTGGTAGCGGGTGCGCACGAACAGGGTGTAGCCGCTCTTCACGAACAGCGTGTCCCGCCAGGTGCCCTGCGTGGCCTCGTAGTCGGGATCGCCGCTGCCGGGCCCGCTGACGTCCACGCCCTGCGGGTTGAGGATGCGCGCGACCTCGAACGGATTGACGTGGATGTGGAAGGGATGACTGCCGAGATCGGAGGCTAGCATCCATTCCTCGACATTGTTCAGGACCAGCGTGCGCGCGGTCTTGGGGTCGTAGGGCTGGTTGTTGACCATGAACTTGCCGCCGGCGATGTTGAACGTGACGCACTGGGCGGCGGTCGCGGGCAGGGCGGGATTCGTCGTGCACGGATTGCGGACGGGCGTCAGTTCGGTGGTCTCGATGGTCCGATGCGGCACGAAGGCGTTCAGGCCGAGACCGCGCTGGAGGTCGGCGATCACCCGGTCCTTCACGTTGTCGGGCATCCAGCGGACGGCCGAGCGCGTCAGCATCCGGGTGAGATAGGTGGCCGGATCGTTGCCCACCGTCTGACCCGCCGCCACCGTCACCGTGCCGAGCAGACGCCGGCTTTCCGGCGCGCCGGAGATCGAACCGATCGCCGGAATGCTGCCGTCGATCACGCAGTACCTGCCGGCCGACGGGAACACCATCAGCAGATCGCTGCGATACCCCGGCTGGAGGATGGTCTGGGTGCGCTGGATGGTCTTTTCGTGGGTCAGACCGTCGCTGGCGATCTCGAACTGCTGCAGCGGTGCGCCGATGCAATTCTGCGCGATCCACCTGTCGTGCTCGGCAGGGCTGCGCAGGACCTCGGGCTTCGCGGTGGTGCGCATCGGCAGGAACTGCAGCTTGATCGAATCGCGGACGCCGGCATGGATGTTGCGCCAGCGTTCGACCTGCCCGGCCACCGCGTCCGGGAAGCGAGGCAGGATCTGGCCGTTGATGCTGGTGTAGCGATTGGACTCCTTCCACGACGACGGCCCGAACAGGCCGTAACCGGTCTTGGTCGTGCCGACCGGCACGCCGCCGCCGGCATCGACGTTGACCGCGGTACCGGTGTAGCCCTCGATCCCGCCGACATCGTCCGCGTCGCAGACCCAGTCGACGACCTTCAGTCCATCCGGTTGGGTCGGATCCTTCACCATCCGGGTCTTCACCCGGCCCTGCGCATCGCGGCAGGCGTACTGCACCTGCTGGAACAGCACCACGCGCTCGCGGTACGGCGCGCCGGCGTCGTCGCGCAACAGGGTGTCGACGTCGCCGTTGCGGCTCGGGGTCGGCACGCGATCGCCATGCACGATCAGCGCGCCGGCCATGCCGCTGGCGACCTGCAGCGCGGTCGAACCGTGCAGATGCGGGTGATACCAGAACGTGCCCGCCGGGTGCGTCGCCGGGATGTTGTATTCGTACTCGAACGCGACCTTCGGGCGGATCGTGATCAGCACGTTGTCGCTGTTGCCGCTGGGGCTGACCCACAGGCCATGCGAATGCAGGTTGGTCGAATTGAAGCAGTGCGGCGTGTTGATGTCCGGCGGCGTGCAGTTCGGTTGTGGCGCCAGTTGGTTGTTCAGCCCCACCCGGATCGTGTCGCCCGGCGTGGCGCGCAGGGTCGGGGCCACAAACGGCGTGAACGGATTCGGCGGCGTGCCTTCGGCGACGTAACTGCGCAGTTGCACGCGATCGGAGCGCCCGGTCGCCGGGTTGTAGATCTGGCCGTCGGTCAGGCGGATGTTGAGCAACGGGTTTTTGTCGGGCTCGCTGCCTTCCTGCAGGCGCACCGCCTGCAGCATGCGCGGTGGCGTGGCCGGCGTACGCAGCATCGGCACCAGGACCGGATCGGCGACCACGCGATCGGTGGGCGGTGCGGTGGACGCTTCGGCGGGCGCGCCGTCGGCGGCCAGTGCGGGGGCGGCGGCGCAGACGGCGAACACCGCGAGCGGAAGCAGACGATGGTGAAGCGGGACGGGACGCGAGCGATGGGCCATGACGAATCTCCTTGTCGGTCGAACGGAACGACGCGCGCACGGCGGGGCCGTACGAATCCTGGCTGCGGTGGAGCCCCCTGTGGCGTGCGGACGGCGGGCGTGGCCCGCCCGGCCACCATACGCTGAAAGTCGCGATCAGGCAGCCGGGGACAGCAGACGCTGCAGCGTCACCGCACGCGCCGCCAGCAGCAATGCGCCGGTATCGAACCGCCGCGTGCGCATCAACAGCTCCAGCGCGCGGTCGAGCGCAGCGGCGGGATCGCGCGCGAAGTCCTCCGCGACGCGCACCGAGACATCGCGCAAGGCCGCGGATTCGGCGTCGAATCGCTGGGCATCGCGCAGGAACTCGACCAGATCGTCGCGATCGTCGGGCGCGAGATCGCGACCATGACCGTCGAAGGCGGCGACCAGGGCGTTGATCGCCAGCGCGGTGTGACGGTGCCGATCGGCCAGTGCCGTCGGCAATGCGCGCAGACGGCGATCGATCGCGTCGATCAGTGGCGCGGCGCCGGCACCGGCCGCGCGCAACTGGCCGAGGATCATCGCATCGTCCCAGTGCAGCGCCGCCTCCAGCGCGCGTTCCAGCGCGGACACGCCGCCGGCGTCGCGCGCGTCGGGATCGGCCCCGGTGGCCAGCAGTCGCCGGATATCGACGACGCGGTTCAATCGGATCGCTTCGAACAGGTCCATGGGCTCCCCCTCGGCCCGCGACCGTGGCCGGAGCGGACCCTCAGAACCCGTAACGCAGGAACCCGCCGTCGACGGCAATGCACTCGCCGGTGATGTAGCCGGCCGCCGGCAGGCACAGGAACGCGACCGCGGCGGCGACCTCCTCGGGTTCGCCGATCCGGCCCAGCGGCGTGCGCAGCAGGACTTCGTCGAGATAATCCGGGTCGGCGAGCTTCCCCGACGTGCGGCGGGTGCGGATGTACCACGGCGCGACCGAATTCACGCGCACGCCGTCCTCGGCCCATTCGACCGCGAGATTGCGGGTCATCTGGTGCATCGCCGCCTTGCTCATGCCGTAGGGCGCGCCGCTGCGCACATGGGTGATGCCGGAGACGCTGCCGACGTTGACGATGCTCGACGCCGCGTGCTTCGTCAGCAGGGGATACGCGCAGCGCGAGAGCTCGAAGGCGCTGAACAGATTGGTCTCGAAGATCCCGCGCCACTCGTCCTCGCCGTAGTCGTTCGCGGGCTTCGTCAGATTGCCGCCGGCGTTGTTGACGAGGATGTTGAGGCCGTCGCCGAGGTCCCCGGCCCAGTCGAGCAGTTCGCGCCGCTGTTCGTCGTCGGACACGTCGGCGACGAACGCGCGCACTTCGCCGTCGGGGAATTCCTCTTCCAGTTCGACCCGCACCGCGTCCAGTCCGCCCGGATCGCGGGCGGCGATCAGCACGCGCGCGCCGAAGCCCAGCAGTTCGCGCGCGATCGCACGGCCGATGCCGGCGCTGCCGCCGGTGACCAGGGCGAGTTGTCCGTCGAGACGCCAGCGCTGCGGATCCATCGGGTCGGTGCCGGTGCGGAGTTGGGCGTAGGATAGCCGCGTCGCCGTCCAGGAGGAGCCCCATGCGCCCGAGCCCGAACCGGAATGCCGTCATCGCGTTCGCCCTGCTGTCCTGCGCGGTGGCCCTGACCGCCTGCAGCAAGCCCGAGATGCCCGATCACGAACGGCGCCCGGAACCCCAGGCCGCCCCGGCGCCGGCGCCCCCGTCCGCGCTGCGCGAGACCATGCAACGTCCGGTCGACAAGGCCAAGGCCGCCGAAGACGCTACCGCCGCCGCGCAGCAGCAGCGCGACGATGCGCTGGGCGCGGCGACGGGGGAGTAGGCGGCGGTCGCGGACCTGCCTCAGGTATCGTCCGCAGGGACTTTTTCCGCGGGTGCCTTCGACGACAGCCGGTTCGCCAGCGTTTCCAGCACGTCCTGATCGGGGTGCTCCTCGCGCTTGGCCTGCGCCAGCGTGATCGACAGATCCCAGCCGGGGCTGCGCACGCCCTCCGCCAGCAGCGCTTCCAAGGTGTCCGTAGTTTCGGGGTAATCCTGCGGAAAATGCGCGAAGCGGTAGAACCATAGTTCGAGCTGCAGCGGAATGGGCGGTTTCGCCGCGAAAGCGCGATCGATCAGCGCGCGCCCCTCTGCATGCTCGCCGCGGGCCAGTACGAGTTGGGCGAGATTGCCCAAGCAGTTCGCATTGTCCGGGTTCAGTTCGATCGCGCGCCGATAGGCTGTCTCCGCCAACGGATTGTCCTTGCGCGCCGTGTGGAGAAATATCGCATAAAGCGCGGCGTTCTCGGCATGCTCCGGATCAGCTTCAACGGCGATTCTATAGTGCTTTTCTGCGTCATCAAGGCGCCCGCGTACGGTTTCATGAAACCATCCGTAGAGACGGTGGATTTCCGAGTTATCCGGGGCGAGCTCGATCGCGCGCTTATAAAGCGCATCCGCTTCTTCGTTCCGTCGACCAGATGTCGATAGGAAGAATGCAAGCATGCAGATGCTGTGGATGTGATAGGGATCGGCTTCTATCGCGAGATGATAATAATGTTCGACTTCATCTGCCCTATGAGGATGAGGCTGTAGGAATCTCGCGTAGTTGCCGAGATTGTTAGCGTGGCCCGGGTCGGAAACAATAGCGCGAAGGAAATACACTTCCGCTTCCATATGTCTTTCCGATGTGGCTTGAAGGAGCACTGCGTAGTTACCTAAGTTGTTTGCATGTTTGAAATCGGCCTTTATCGCTCGTAGATAAAATGTTTCAGCTTCCTCTTTGCGGTGACTTTTTTCGTGCAGAAATGTTGCGTATGTACCAAGGCTATCGGCGTCTTTCGGATCCGCAGCAATAGCGCGCAAATAATAAATTTCTGCGTCGCTTGGCCGGCCGCGAATTTTTTGCAGGAAAGATGCGTAAATAAGGAGTCTCTCAGGTTTATCTGGAGTTGCCTCGATAGCCCGTAGGAAAAGCGGATCGGCCATATCCGGCGCGTGCGTTTGAAGTTGTCTCGCTAACAGCATGAGAAACTCACCTTCTTCTGGGAATCTCTGAACTGCTAGTTGCAGGAATTCGATATTTGTGACCCAGTCCACGGGCAGAGTGCCGTTCTGGCTTCGCATTTGCAGCCATGCTCTGGCGTCGGAGGAAAAAAGCTTTCCCCACTCAACGGTTTCGTCGGAAAAAACCTCAAGCATGGAATCGATCTGCCATTGAGACAAATTCGGAAGTGCGGATGCGGCTCGCAGCTTGAGAGCGTTCGTCAGACTGATTGAGGTCGAAAGTTGCTGCCAGAATCTGGCTCTGTCCTTGCTGTAACGCGCTTCAAATTCTGCATCCGCCATCACGCAGTGATATGCGGCCTCAAGAAGGAGAGGGTTTCCGTTTCTTGCTGAGCCCTCGGCGGGATTGGGGTAGTTGTCCGGCCAGCCTGAAATCTTCTTGAGCCATTCTCCGATCTCAGAATGCAAGATGCATGCGCGCTCGCTCATCCAGTGGTTGCCGTGTTCGGCCCAGGCCTGTAACGCCTCGCGCGTTTCATCGTGGAGGAAGTATTGCGTCGGCTCTTGGCCGCGATA
>JAYRTK010000066.1:0-13645 GCA_041919595.1 Lysobacteraceae bacterium | reverse complement strand
TCCAGACCGTCGTCACCGCCGAACATGTTGGTCTTGGTCAGCATGATCGGTACCACGCTGATCGAGGTGATCAGCAGAATCCCGAGCAGGCTCTTGCCGCGGTGCTCCAGGGTCCAGCGCAACAGATGTCCGTAACGCGACTGCATCCGGCTGATCAGCCCGCGCGTGTCGCGCAGCGTCGGAGGGGTCTTCAGCCGCGCGGAGATCATCGGAATGAGACTGACCGCCACCAGCCAGGACGCGAGCAGCGAAACCGAAATGGTGATCGCGATCTGCGACAGGTAGATCGCCAGCAGATTGCGTTCACCGAAGAGATTGGGCACGAACACGATGCAGTGGCAGAGGGTCCCGGCCGACAGCGCGATGGCGACATGACGAGTGCCGAGCAGCGACGCCAGCCGCGGATTGTCCGGATTCTTCTCGCGCTCCTGATAGATGCTTTCGACCACCACCACCGCGTTGTCGACGAGCATGCCGACCGCGAGCAGGAGCCCCATCATCGACAGGATGTTCAGCGTGACGCCGGCGAAATACATGAAGCCCAGCGTCATGATGAAACAGATCGGAATCGCCAGAGTGACCATCAGGGTCGACGGCCAGTGGCGCAGGAAGAAGTACAGCACGATGATCGACAGCAGCAGGCCGATCACGCCCGCCTCGGCCAGTTCGAGCAGCGAGTCGGTCACGCTCTCGCCCTGATCGTTGATGATCTTGACCTGGATATCGCGCAGCGCGGGCAGCTGCCGGATCTTCTCGACCTCCTCCTTGACCAGACGGGAGACCTCGACCAGATTGGCGTTGCGCTCCTTGAACACGTCGATGCCGACCGCCGGATAGCCGTCGAGACGCCGGCCGTAGTCCATCCGCACCGGTTTCAGGCGGACTTCGGCGACATCGCGAAGACGCAGGCCATTCTGCGAGATCACCAGATTGCGCAGTTGATCCAGATCCACGATCTCGCCCATCGGCTGGACCCGGACGCGCTGGATGCCGTCGTCGATCTTGCCCGCGGACAGCGTGAAGTTGGCGTCGCGCAGGCGCATCGCCAATTCGTTGAGATTCAGTCCGTAGGCGCTGAGGCTCTCGGACGAGAGCGCGATCTCGACTTCGTTGGGCGTCGCACCCGAAACATCGACGCGGGCGACGCCGGACAGCCGTTCCAGACGGCGCTTGAATTGCCTATCGATCAGATCGTAGGTCTGATCCAGCTGCAGCGTTCGGCTCGCCAGCCGGATCGCGATGATCGGCTGGTCGGTGGTGTCGAAGTTGCCGACGAAGTAGCGCTGCATGTCGTCGGGCAGTTCGTCGCGGATGGCATCGATCCGCTCGCGCGCTTCCGAAGCCGCGATCGCCACGTCGCGCTCCCAATCGCTGAAGAAGATCGCGATCGACGCGGAATCGCCGGTGGCGGTGCTCTGGATGTTCTTGATCCCGGGCATCGTCGCGAGTGCTTCTTCCGCCGGACGCAGGATGCTGCGTTCGACTTCCTCCGGCGTGGAGCCGGGATACGGAAGCTGGGCGAAGATGACCGGGAAATTGGCGGCCGGGAATGCCTCCAGCGACAAGCGCGTCGCCGCGATCATGCCGATCACGAACAGCGACACGAAGAACATCACCGTGGTGACGGGGCGCCTGATGCTGAATTCGGCAACGCTCACGACGGCGTGCCTCCCGACGAAAGGGTTTCGGAAGCCGCATGCTCGCCATCGATGGCGTCGAAGTCCTCATCGCGCTGGGCACGTGCGCGGCGTGCACGGGCGACGTAATGCGCATCCGGGCGGCGATCCAGCAGGTCGTACACCACCGGAATCACGATCAGGGTCAGCAGGGTCGAGACCAGCAGACCACCGATCACCGTGATCGCCATGGGCGAACGCACCTCGGCGCCCTCGCCGAAGGCCAGCGCCAGCGGCAGGAAGCCGAACAGCGTGCAGAGCGTGGTCATCATGATCGGACGCAGGCGGGAGCGCGCCCCCTCGACCAGCGCATCGCGTTTGCCCATGCCGGATTCCCGCGCCTGATTGACCTTGTCGATCAGGATGATCGCGTTCTTCACCACGAGGCCGACCAGCAGGATCAGACCGATGAACACCACTACCGATACGGTGGAACCGGTCGCCAGCAGGGCCAGGATGGCACCGACGAGCGCGAGCGGGATGGTGAACAGGATCACGAACGGATGCAACAGCGATTCGAACTGCGAGGCCATCACCAGATAGACCAGGAACACCGCCAGGCCGAAGGCGAACAGCAGCGAACGCAGCGATTCCGACAGTTCCTCGCCCTGGCCGCCGATGTGCATGCCGATGCCGGCGCCGAGTCCGCCCTCGGCCTCGGCGACCATGTCCTGGACTTCGCGGACCGCGGTCCCGAGATCGATGTCGCGCAGATTGGCGGAGACGATCGCCACGCGCACCTGGTCGGCGCGATGGATTTCGCTCGGACCGATGCTCGACGTGACTTCGGCCACCGAATCGAGGGTCACCGGATTGGCGCTGCCGGGGTTCACGATCAGGCGACGGATGTCGTCGACGGTCGAACGATCGCTTTCCCGCGCACGCACGAGCACGTCGATCTTGCGACTGCGGAAGCTGTAGCGGGTGGCGACATCGCCGCGGACCTTCTTGACCACCGCGTCGGCGATCTGCCGGGTGGTGAGGCCGAGCGAGGCGGCGCGCTCCTGATCGAAATGGATCTGGATTTCCGGGAAACCCTGCTCGACCGTCGACTGCACGTCCGCATAGTGGGGATTCGCACGCAACAGCTCGGCCATCTTCCGGCCGGCACGCTGGATGCTCTCCAGATCCTGTCCGCGCAGTTCGATTTCCAGCGGCATCGAGAAGCTGAACAGTTCGGGCCGGCTGAAATCGACCTGCGCGCCGGCGTAGCGGCCGGCGGTTTCGCGCAGCCCTTCGATCAGCGCCGCTTCGCGCACTTCGTCGCCGCTCTCGCCCATCACCACGGTCAGCTTGCCGATGTTCTCGCCGCTCTCGGTGGGGTTGGCATCGAGGCGGGTGCCGCTGCCGCTGACGCCGTACAGCACGCGCACGCCATCGTCGCCGGCATGCGCCTGCTGCAACTCGCGCACCACCTGATCGGTATCGCGCAGCGGCGTGCCCGGCGGCAGCTTGACCGTCATTTCGAAGCGATCCTGCGCCAACTGCGGAATGAGGTCGGTTCCGAGCAGCGGCACCGCCAGCAGACTGACGGCGAACGCACCGGTCGCCAGGCTCAGGACCAGCGCCGGGCGCGCCAGCGCGCCGGGCAGCAGGCGAAGATAGCTGCGTTCGAGCCGATGGTACGGCGCCATGGCCAGATCGCTGAACCGGCGCATCACCGGACCGATCACCGCGGACGCGCCGCGCCACAGACGCACGAACACGAAGGCGAGACCGAAGAACAGGGCACGCACGAGCATGCCGACGAAGCGGACCACCTCGGCGAGGACTTTCTGCCACCCCTTTTCCGGCTCCCAACGCGGATGCGACGGTTCTTCCGAGAACGCCATCGGCGCACGATCGCGCCAACCGCTGAGCATCGGGATCAGGGTCATCGACACGATCAGCGAAATCGCGATCGCGGTGGCGACGGTCATCGCCTGATCGCGGAACAGCTCGCCGGCGATGCCTTCCACGAACACCAGCGGCAGGAATACCGCGATGTTGGTCAGGGTCGACGCCACCACCGCCATGCTCACTTCACGGGTGCCCTGGATCGCCGCCGCGAACACGCCGAGCCCGCGTTCGCGCGCCTTGGCGATGCTTTCGAGCACGACGATCGAGTCGTCGACCACCAGACCGGTGGCCAGCGCGAGGCCGCCCAGCGACATCACGTTGAGGCTCAGCCCGAACTGGTCCATGAAGAAGAAGGTGGCGACGATCGACACCGGCAGCGACAGCGAGATGACGAACGTGCTCCAGCCGTCGCGCAGGAACAGGAAGATCACCATCACCGCGAGCAGGCCACCGAGCACCGCGTCGAGTTTCACGTCGCTGATCGCGTGGCGGATGAACTGCGATTGATCGTCGACCGTGGTCAGCTCGATGTCGGCCGGAATTTCCTTCCGGACTTCCTCCAGTTTCATCGCGATCGCGTCGGCACTGGCGACGGTGTTGGCGTCGCCTTCCTTGTAGATCGCCAGTTCGACCGCCTCGCGGCCGCCGAGGCGGATGATCGCCTCGCGTTCCTTGTGGCCCTGGCGCACTTCCGCCACGTCCTTCAGCCGCACGGGCATGCCGTTGGCGGGCGAACTGGCGCCGCCCGCGCCCTGCAGCGAACTCGCCGCAGCGATCGCAGCGGCGGAACCGGTCGAAGCGGCCACGGCCAGCATCTGCTGCGCCGCGCTCGAATTGCCCTCGTCGCCGCCGGCAGCCCGGGTGGTGACGAGCATTTCGCGCATTTCCTCGATGCTCGCGAACTGGTTCACGGTGCGCACCAGATAGCGCTGGCTGCCCTGCTCCATGCGTCCGCCGGAGATGTTGATGTTCTCCTGCTGCAGGCGCTGGATCACGGTGTCGATCGACAGGCCCAGTTGGGCGAGTTTCTGCTGGTCGATCTCGACCTGGACTTCATCCTCGAGACCACCGCCGACCTTGACCGCGGCGACACCTTCGACCGGTTCGAGCTTCTTCTTGAGATCGTCGTTGGCGAAGCGGCGCAGTTCGGCCAGTCTGCGCAGGGTGTCCGCATCGTCGGCGACTCCGGCCTTGTCCCCGGACTTGGCCGACAGCACGAGCCGCATGATCGGCTCGGTCGACGGATTGAAGCGCAACAGCACCGGCGGCTTCGCCTCGAGCGGCAGTTGCAGCACTTCCATCTTGTCGCGCACGTCGAGGCTGGCCTGGTTCATGTCGGTGCCCCAGGCGAACTCGAGCACCACGTCGCTCTGTCCGGTGCGCGAGACCGACTTGAGCTTCCGCAGGTTCTTGACAACGCCGAGCGCTTCTTCCATCGGCTCGGTGATCAGCGTTTCGATCTCGGCCGGCGCCGCGCCGACGTACTCGGTGCGCACGGTCAGCGTGGGGTAGCTCAGGTCCGGCAGCAGGTTGACCTTGAGGTTCGTCAGGGCCAGACCGCCGAAGAGGAACATCGTCAGCCAGAACATCGCCACCGTGACCCGGCGCCGGGTCGAGAACTCGACCATGCTGAAACCGGAGACGGCTTCTCCGCCGCGCTCGGCGGGATCCTGCGCGCTCACGACTTGCTTCCCGCGGGCTTGGCCGCGGCGACGCGCTTGGGCGCGGGATCGCCGATGACCTGGACCAGCGTACCCTCGCGCAGCGCGACCTTGCCGGCGGTGACGACCCGGTCACCGGCCTTCAGCCCACCGCGCACCTCGACCCACTGGCCGTCGAAATAACCCAGTTTCACCGCAGCGCGCGCAGCCTTGCCGCCACGCACCACGAACACCGCCGGATCGCTTTCGTCGTCGAGCAGCGCGATGCGCGGAATCACCAGCGCGTCGGCGCGCTGGTCATAGTCGATCTTGACCCGGGCGAACATGCCGGGCTGCAACAGACCACCGCCTTCGAAGGCGCAGATCACGCGGAAGGTGCCGCTGCCGGCGTCGACCACCGGTGCGACGCGGTCGACGCGTCCCTGGAACGGCCGGCCGGGCAGCGCGTCGACCATCAATTGGACGGGCAGACCGGGCTTGAGCGTGGCCAGTTCGCGCTCGGGCACGTTGAGCGTCGCTTCCAGCCGCGACGTGTCGACGATGCGGAACACCGCCGAGTTGAGCTGGACGAAATTGCCGGGCTTGATCGTGCGTTCGGCGATCACGCCGGAAATCGGCGCGACGACGTTGGCGTAGGACAGTTCGAGATGCGCCATGCGGTTGACCGCCCGGGCGTTCTCCAGATCGAACTTGAGCTGGTCGAGATCGTTGGCGCTCAACAACTGTTGGGCGAACAACTGGCGCGAGCGGTTGTAGTTGGCTTCGAGCTTGCGCAGTTGCGCCTCGCTCTGCGCGGCCTGCAGCGTGGCCCGGGCGGAATCGAGCCGCACCAGCACCTGGCCGGCGCGGACTTCCTGGCCCACCTCGGCCATGACCTGCAGGGCCACGCCGGAGGTCTTCGCGACCACCTGGGATTCGCCGCGCGCCTCCAGCGGCGCGGTGCCGGTGTAGCTGGCGGCGATCGGACGGCGGGCGACGGTCACGGCCTCGACCGGCACCGCGTCCTCGACGACCTTCTTGTCTCCTTCCTTGCCCTCGGCGTCCCCGCCTCCCTTGCAGCCGGCGAGAGCGAGGCAGCCGAGCAGGACACCCGCGCCCAGGGTGCGGGCAAGGGGAAGTCGGACGGCCGTGGCGTGCGGAGAGCGGGCGATGGGCATGGTGGGCATCGTGGGGACGGTCGTGAGGTGTTGTACAAAGGTATATCACCCATTCATGTCGAACATCCGCCAGAGGTCATAGTGACTCGCGTCGCGCGCGCCGACCGACGCCCTGCGTGCCGCTCTGCCGACGACCTGCGTCGAAACGCGGGCTCAGGCTATACTGTCCGGATTGCGCGCCTCGCGGCGCGGTCGGATCCCGGCCGCGACACCCGCGACGTCCCGACACCACGCCCCCGACATGACGCCCGATATGATCCGATCGACGAATCGTTATCCGCTGCTCGCCGGTGGTCTTGCCCTCCTCGCCGCGCTGTCGGCACAGGCCCAGACCCCCGCCGGTTCCGCCGAAAAAGGCAAACAGCTGACCTACACCTGCCAGGGCTGCCACGGCGTCACCGGCTACAAGAACGCCTACCCCACCTACAGCGTGCCGAAGATCACCGGCCAGTCGGCGGAGTACATCGCGAACGCGCTCCTCGAATATCGCAAGGGCACCCGCAAGCATCCGACCATGCAGGCGCAGGCGCAGAGCTTCTCCGAGCAGGATATCGCCGATATCGCCGCCTACCTTTCGAGCCTGAAGAAGTGAGCGACGCCCTCATGACGAAGCGCCCCATCGCCATCGCCCTCGCCCTGACCCTCGGCGTCGCCCTCTCCGGCTGCGGCAAGTCCGAACCCGCCCCCGCCGATGCCGCGACGGCCCACAAGGCCGAGTTCGAGCACATCAATGCCTTCGACGGCGACGCCGCCCGCGGCGAACGCATCGCCGCCGACAAGCAGCTCAGCGGAACCGGTCAGGCCTGCGTCGACTGCCACGGTCCCGGCGGCGCCAAGCCGATCGACGTGACCTATCCGGTGCTTGCCGGTCAGTATCAGGACTACCTGTTCCATGCCATCCAGCAGTACCGCGATGGCGGTCGCGAGCACGCGCTGATGACCAGCCAGATCACGGGTGCGGCGGACGCCGGCAAGCTCGACGATCAGGGCATCGCCGATCTCTCGGCCTACTTCGCGTCGCAGGCCAGCCCGCTGGGCGATCTGCACGGCCGCTGAGCCAGGGCGCCAGCGCTGGAAACACCGGAACGGGAGCCGCAGGGCTCCCGTTTCCGTTTCCGACGCCTGTTGGCCCGGTTGCCGCCCGGGCCCGGTTGCCGCCCGGGCCCGGGAGTCCACGCGGCCGGGCACGACGGCTACGGGGACGGCGGCGGGCGACTCAGGCTGTCCTGATCCTGCTGCAATTCGGGCTTGAACGGCACGTCCGGCGGCGGGCGGGCGATGGCTTCCTGATCCTGCAGATTCGGATCCTCGATGGTGCAACCGCCGCCGACCTGCAGCAGCGACACCTTGCAGACGATGCGCTTGCTGGTTCCGGGCAGCGGAATGGCCACGTTCTTCACACCGCGGCGCACCCATTCCTCCAGCAGGTTTTCGTGCGGAATCCAGAAACGATCGAACCGCGACGGGGTGTAGTCCAGCGGCGGGCGCTTGAGCCAGGTGCCCATGCGATCGATCTTCTCGAAATCCTCGATCACCGTACCCGGCGGCAGGCCACCGCCGGCACGTCCGCTGTCGCCCGGCAGGCGGACACTGCCATCGCTGTTGAACAGCCCCGGCGCACGGCCGGCGGTACTGTTCCCGGGCACGTTGCGGTTCGAGGCGCCCCAGTCGTCCCCGCGCACGGGGTTGGGGGCCGCGCCCGGTCGCGACGACGGCGCGGGACCGACGCCGCTGGCGGCCGACGCCGCGGGACGACCGCTGCCGTTGGCCTGCGGACGGCCGCCGGACACCGGGGCCGTGGACGGCGCGGTCGACGTACCGGTGGTGCTGGCGTTGCTCGTGGGTGCCGTGCCCGAAGCGGCGGCGGCCGCGGTGGTCGCTGCAGGTGAGGTCGCGCCGGTGCCGGTGGCCGGTGCCGGCGATGCTCGCGGTCGCAACTGCACTTCGCCGGGCTGGTTGCGCAACTCGGGCACCCGGAGTTGCGGCACGCGCGCCGCGGCCGGCGGCGCTTCGCGGAGGGTCACCGGAGTCGGAAGACGCTGGGTTTCGACTTCGACGACATCGGTGCGCAGGGTGGGCATGCGCGGTGCGGCGATCCGCGGTGTCGGCCGCTCGATGGCCTGGACCGGCGTCTTCGCCTCGAAGGTTTCGATGTCCGCGGCCTGCACCGCGACTTCGGGCACACGCACCTGCAGCCTGGGCAGGGCCGGATCGCGTTGCACCGGTGCCGGCAGGCTGAAATCGGGATCGGGCTGCGCGGTCTCGGTGACCACCAGCGGTTGCGGAGCGGCGGCCGCGATGGGCGGGGTGGCGGCGTCTTCGACCACCGTGGGGGCCGGCGGCGATGGGGGTGATGCGGCAGCGGCAGGTGGCGCCGCGTCGGCGATCCTGGCCGGCGCAGCGGCCGCTGCGGCCGGGGCATCGACCTCGCCCGGAGCCGGCGCGCCGCCGGTTTCGATCGGCGTGCCCAGCCCCACGTACTCCACCAGGGTCGCCTCGCCGGCCTCGCGCGCCTCGGGTGGCGCGTCTCCGACAGCGACCAGCCCCAGCCACAAGAGAAGAACGCCGAAGAGCAGATGCAGCAGCCCGGAGCACACCGCGGCGAAACGGCGGATGCCGCGCTCATCGCGCGGCGCGGGCTCCCACTGCTGGCGGACGAGTCGTGCAAGCCCCCGCCAGCGATCGATCGGCGGCGGCGCCTTCGGCGGTGCGCGCAGCGGGCGGCTGGCGAAGATCGAGACGTAATCGCCGGGCGGCGCACCGATCAGGGCGCCGGAGGTGTCGCCCATTGCGAGGAACCACGCCCGCCAGGTCGGTGGAAAACCGCCGAAAGGACGGTCTGCATGCAGCGGGAAGCGGCGACGGTGGCGCTGCTGCAGGGTCTCGATCAGTTCCGCGGCGGAAAACACGCGCGGTGAGGCCCGCTCAGACCGAAGAACGCGCGATGTAGGGGGCCGCTCCGCTGGCATGATCGGTCGCGTCGCGCACGGCGGTCACGCCCGGGACTTTTTCCAGCAGGGTCTTCTCGATTCCCTGCTTCAGGGTCACGTCGGCCATGCCGCAACCGTGGCAGCCGCCGCCGAAACTCAAGATCACCACACCGTCGGCGGTGACTTCACGCACCGAGACGTGGCCTTTGTGCTGGGCCAGCTGCGGATTGATCTCGTGCTCGACCACCCAGTGCACGCGCTCGACCAGCGAGGCCGAGTCGCCCGGCGCCGCGCCCTTGATCTTCGGCGCCCGGATCTGCAACTGGCCGCCGGTGGCCTGGATGGCGTAATCGATCTCGGCGCCATCGAGGAACTGCACGCTGCCGGCGTCGAGCCAGAGGGTGAAGCCTTCGCAGTCCACCGCCCATTCGTCGCCCTGCAGGTCGGCCGGTTCGGCGAACTCCAGTCGCACATCGGCACGCGGGGTTCCGGGATGAAGGGCGCTGAGACGCACGCCCAGCCCCGGCAGGGCCTCGCGTTCGATCAGGCGACGGAAGTGCGACTGCGCGGATTCGGAAATCTGGATCATCCGGCTATTCTACCGGTGCCCCCGGCGACCGCTCGTCAGCTTTTCGTTACGTCGGCGGAAGAATGTTCAGCTTCGCGTCCCGCCCCACCCAGGAGCCGCCTCCGTGTCCGATCTCATCCCCCTCGCCCAGGCCCGCTGCATCCCCCGTCGCGGCCACGAACACCGTCTGCCGCCGGCGCAGGTCGCCGAGCTGATGCCGCAACTGCCCGGGTGGGAACTGGCCGAAAACGGTCATGCCCTCGTGAAGACCTTCACCTTCGCCGACTACTACCGCACGATGGCCTTCGTGAACGCGCTGGCGCACATCGCCCATCGCGAAGACCATCACCCCGACCTCGGCGTCCACTACGACCGCTGCCTCGTCCGCTTTTCGACCCACGATGTCGGCGGCCTGAGCGAAAACGACTTCATCTGCGCGGCGAAAACCGAGGCGTTGGCGTCTTAAGATCATCGGCCCCGCCCCTCACCCTCGCGTCCAGATCCGGACGCGAACCGAACGGAGCCATTGATGTCCCGTCGCTTTGCCCTTGCCGTCGCCATCCTGTCCGCCGCGCTCGCGTTCTCGACACACGCCCAGATTCCGGTCTATGACTGGGCACGAGCCACGGCGAACAAGCCGCAGCCAAGCCCGCTGAGCGAAAAATTGCCGGTCGAGATCGTGTTCGTCAGCAACAGCCTTTCGCTCGATCGCTCGGTCAGCGACACCTTCGCCCCTGCGCTCTCCGTCGCTCTCTTCGGAATCCCTGGCGGGATGATCGCCGACACCGCCGTCAAGAATGGAAGGGAACGGACGCTGCAACGGTTGGGCCCGATCATCGATGGAATGCAGACCTACGATTTCAACAACCGGATCGAGACCGCCCTGCGTGCGAAATTGCGGGCAGAAGGAATTTCGCCCGATCCGACGATCATGGTCTACGGCATGAATTCCGTCAGGATCCCCCCGGCGACGCTCGACCGGATCCTGACCATTTATCCCTACTACGCCCTGAACAACGATTTCACCGAGCTCAGGGTCAAGCTTTTCGTGCAGATCATCGAGCGCAGGCTCAGGAACAACGGCACGCAATTCATCGACAAGGCCCGTTTCAACAGGATCTACAGCTTCTCGTTCCAGATCGAAGACGAGGGCAGGGACGACAACATGCAGTACTGGGCGTCGCTCGGCGAAAACGGGATGCGCGCCATGGCCGACCATGGCATCGAGCAGGTCACCGACATGCTGGTCTACGATTTCAGCCCGCAGGGACGACGCGAATGGCGAATGACCACCCTCAAGAAATCGGCCCGACTCAAGGGCCGGCTCTATCGCGGCCTGCCGGTGCGCACGACCGAAGACTGGGTCTGGGTGCGCACGGGCACCAAACAGCAGGGATTCGAGGGCTACCATCCCATCGTCGTCCCGACGGACACGCCCGCTCGTTGAGGTCGCGCCGCCGCATATCGAAAAGAGCCTGCAGGAACGCACGATGAGCGACATCACCGAGATCATCGCCCGCGGGCAGAACGACGGGGTGGACAACGCCGCCCTCTTCGGCGCCGCCTATCCCGAACTGAAGCAACTGGCGCGCGCCCGGCTCGCGCGCAGCGGGCCGATGACCCTGCTCGACAGCACCGCCCTGGTCAACGAAATCTGGTTGCGGTTGTCCGGTCAGGAACGGCTGCGGGTGGACACCCGGCGCCGGTTCTTCGCGTATGCGGCCCAGGTCATGCGCGCGGTCATCGTCGACCAGTTGCGCGAACGCAATGCCCTGCGCCGCGGTGGTGGCGTGCGGGCGCTGACCCTGGACACCGCGCTCGGCGATGGACTCGCGGCCGATGACGAGGCGTTGCAGGTGCACGAGGCGCTGGAGTCGCTGGCGCAGCTCGAACCTCGTCTGGCCCAAGTGGTGGAAATGCGCTATTTCGGTGGCATGACCGAAGTCGAGATCGGCGAAGCGCTGGGGCTGACCGAACGCACGATCCGGCGCGACTGGGAAAAAGCCCGGCTGCTGCTGGCGTCGATGCTGGGCTGAGCCGATGCGTCGGCGCCCATGTCCGGTTCGCGGACCGGACACCGTTCGGGCGGGCGTCCACCCGCGTCGACGCGCATGAAGCCACTTCCCTGCCCTCCTGCCGACTGGCCGCGCTTCTCCGCGCTGCTCGATGCCTGTCTGGATCTGCCTCCGACGCAGCGAAGCGCCTGGCTGGAAGCGCTGAGCGAGGAAGACGCGCGTTTCGCGCAGATCCTGCGCGCGCTGCTGTCCGACGGCGATCGGCGCTGCACCGGCGATTGGCTGGACCATCCCGCGAGCGGCGACATCGATCCGGACGCATCCGCCTTCACCGAAGGGCGACGGGTCGGACCGTGGCGACTGCTGCGCCCGCTCGGTCGCGGCGGCATGGGCGAAGTCTGGCTCGCCGCGCGCGCCGACGGCGCCTATGTCCGCGAAGTCGCGCTGAAGCTGCCGCATGCGCACCTGCTGGAAGGCGCGCTGCGCGAACGCTTCCGGCGCGAGCACGACATCCTCGCCACGCTGGCCGATCCGCGGATCGCGCGTTTCTACGATGCCGGCGTCGATCCCGACGGCCAGCCGTGGCTGGCGCTGGAATACGTCGTCGGCACGCCGATCGACGTCTACTGCAGGCAGCATGACCTCGACGTGCATGCGCGGGTGGCTCTGGCGCGCCAGGTCGCCGGCGCGGTGCAATCCGCGCACGCACGACTGATCGTGCACCGCGACCTGAAACCGGCGAACGTGCTGGTGACCGCGACCGGCGAAGCCAGACTGCTCGATTTCGGCATCGCCAAGCTGTTGGGCGAGGACAGCGGCGACAGCGGCCTGACCCAGCTCGGCGGCCGCGCGGCGACGCCCGACTACGCCGCCCCTGAGCAACTGGAAGGCGGCGCGGTCACGGTCGCGACCGACGTCTATGCGCTGGGCGTGATGCTCTACGAACTGCTGACCGGGCAACGCCCGTTCCCGACCCGCTCGCGACTGGGACGGATGCTCGAATCGCGCGGCGAAGCGCCGCTCGCGTCGACCCGGGTCGATGCCCGTCGACGGCGTGCGCTGGAAGGCGATCTCGACGCGATCCTGGCCCACGCCATGGATCCGGATCCCGCGCGTCGTTATCCCTCGGTGGACGCGTTCTCCGAGGATCTGCTGCGTCATCTGGAATCGCGTCCAATCCGCGCGCGACGGATCGGACGGATCGACCGTGTCGTGAAATTCGTGCGTCGACACCGCCGTGGCGTGGCGGTGGCGGCGGTCCTGACGCTCGCGCTGGGCGCGGGCATCGGCGGCGTTCTCTGGCAGTCGCGGCGCGCCGCGGAAGAAGCGCGGCGCGCTACCGCGATCAAGGACTTCCTGATCGAAGTCTTCTCGGCCAGCGACCCGCGCATCGCCTCCGACCAGCCACGCGGCAGCATCACCGCCAAGGCCCTGCTCGACGCCAGCGCGAGCAGGATCGAAACGCGTTTCGCCGATGATCCGGACGTGCAGATCGAACTGCTGCGCACGCTTGCCGAGCTCTATCGCGAACTGGGCGAAGACGAACGCTACGAAACGCTGCAGGCGTTGCAGCTGCGCAAGGTGCGCGAGCGCTACGGCCCGCTGCATCCCAACATTCTCAATGGCGCGGTCGAAGCCGCCGTACGCGCCTGCGATGCGTCCGAATGGGAGGCCTGCGACCACGCGCTGGCCGAGGCCGACCGCCTGCTGCGCGATGCCGGCGATCGCGACCCCGAACTGCGCGGCCACTGGTGGATCGCGCGGGCCCGACGCTGGCAGGCCGACGATGGCGAGGCAAT
>JAYRTK010000065.1:2770-13652 GCA_041919595.1 Lysobacteraceae bacterium | reverse complement strand
TCCTCCATCGTGTTGTAGAAGATCGGCGCGATCTTCGAGCCCAGGCAGACGCCGCCGAAGCGCTTGTTCGGGATGTACGGGATGTCCTCGCCGGTCCACCACAGCACCGAGTTGGTCGCGGACTTGCGGCTGGAGCCGGTGCCGACCACATCGCCGACGTAGGCGACCAGATGGCCCTTGCCCTTGAGATCGAGGATCTGCTGGATCGGACCGCGCTTGCCGTCCTCTTCCGGCACGAACGGCGCACCTTCGCGCTTGTTCTTCAGCATCGCCAGCGCGTGCATCGGGATGTCGGGACGGGTGGTCGCATCGGGCGCCGGCGACAGGTCATCGGTGTTGGTCTCGCCGGGCACCTTGAACACGGTGATGGTGAGACTCTGCGGCACTTCCGGCTTGCTGGTGAACCATTCGGCATCGGCCCAGCTCTGGAGCACGGCCTTCGCGTTGGCGTTGCCGGCCTTCGCCTTCTCTTCCACGTCGTGGAAGGCGTCGAACATCAGCAGCGTGTGCTTGAGCGCGTCGGCGGCGATGGTGCCGACGACGGCGTCGTCGAGCAGTTCGACCAGCGGATGGATGTTGTAACCGCCAAGCATGGTGCCGAGCAGTTCGGTCGCGCGCTCGCGCGAGATCAGCGGGCAGACTTCGGTGCCGAAAGCGACGGAGGCCAGGTACGAGGCCTTGACCTTCGCGGCATCGTCGACGCCGGCCGGAACGCGGTTGGCGATCAGGTCGACGAGCGTGGCGTCCTCGCCGGCCGGCGGTGCCTTCAGCAATTCGATGACCTCGGCGGTCTGCTGCGCGGTGAGCGGCAGCGGCGGGATGCCGAGCGCGGCGCGTTCGGCGGCATGTTGGCGGTAGGCGGTGAGCATCTGGTGACTCCTGGTGTCGGCTTGCTTTGAAGCGGGGATTCGGGAACGGGTTCAGACCGTCGGCACGATCAGTTTGAGGCCCTTGAAGTAGTCGCGGAAGAATCGGTCGTCGCGGGTGATCAGTCCATTGCACTGAAGGAGTGCATGCGCGCCGATGAGGAAATCGGGTGCGGCGCGGGGCATCCCTTCCGGCGGCAGCGCGCCTCCGGACCGCTGGCGATGACGTCGCTGCATCTCGCCCGCCCGCAGGGCCGACTTGGCCTCCAGCGGACTGAAACGGATGCTCATCTCTTCGAGCACCGCCAGCGCCTCGGCGCCATCGCGCAGTGCGCCGCAGATCTCGGCCAGCGCCACATCGCAGACCACGACCGGGCCGGCACTCAGGCACTGGCGCAGGCAGGCCTCGGCCGCGTCGGCATGCGGGCCGTCGGCGAGCAGATCGATGAGGACCGGCGAATCGATGGCGATCATGCCGCCGGGTCTCCCTCGTCCCCGCCGACGGCATGGCCGCGCACGGCCTGCACCGCTTCTTCGGTGGACTCGAAACCATCCAGCCGGAAACGCCCGCGGGCACGGGAAATGGCGTCGTCGACGGACTTGCGCAGGATGATCCGGCTGCCTTCGAGCTCGACCTTGAGCACGCTGCCCTTGGTCAGGCCGAGCGCATCGCGGACGGCTTTCGGGAGGGTGATCTGGCCGCGTTCGGCGACGGTGGCTTCCATGGGAAGACCCTCTGACGGTATGTCGGCATGATACATACTTTTTTGCGCATACTCCAGCATCGACAAGGCGGCGCGCCGCCTGTGAATGGAAACGGACCGGCGGTCGACGGCGATCGCCCGCATGTCCCGCGCGACCCGTACACGATCTCCGCCATCGGCGGATAATCGGTCTGCCTTCGCCCCCACTCGGAGTCCCCGCCATGCGCGATTCCTTCGGCACCCGCAGTCGTCTCGACCTGGGCGGCAACGCCCTGCAGTACTTCAGCCTGCCCCGCCTCGCCGAGCGCCTGGGCCCGATCGATCATCTGCCGTTCGCCATGAAGATCCTGCTGGAGAACCTGCTCCGGCACGAGGACGGAACGACGGTCCTGCCCGAACACATCGAGGCGGTCGCCCGCTGGGATGCGGCACGCGAACCGGACACCGAAATCGCGTTCATGCCGGCCCGCGTGGTGCTGCAGGACTTCACCGGCGTGCCCTGCGTGGTCGATCTGGCCGCGATGCGCGACGCGGTGACGAAGCTCGGCGGCGACCCGAAACGGATCAACCCGCTGATTCCCTCCGAACTGGTGATCGACCATTCGGTGCAGGTCGACGTGTTCGGCCGACCGGAGGCGCTGGACCTCAACGGCCGCATCGAGTTCGAGCGCAACCGCGAGCGCTACGGTTTCCTGCGCTGGGGCCAGACCGCCTTCGACAATTTCAGGGTGGTGCCGCCGAACACCGGCATCGTCCATCAGGTGAATCTCGAACATCTCGCGCGGGTGGTGATGACGCGCGACATCGGCGGCGAGCGTTTCGCCTTCCCGGACACCGTGTTCGGTACCGATTCGCACACGACCATGATCAACGGCATCGGCGTGCTCGGTTGGGGCGTCGGCGGGATCGAGGCGGAGGCCGCGATGCTCGGCCAGCCTTCGTCGATGCTGATTCCCCAGGTCGTCGGGTTCCGTCTGGGCGGGCGCCTGCCGGAAGGCGTCACCGCCACCGATCTGGTCCTGACCGTGACCCAGATGCTGCGCCGGCATGGCGTGGTCGGCAAGTTCGTCGAGTTCTTCGGCGAAGGCCTGGGGCAACTGCCGCTGGCCGATCGCGCCACGATCGCCAACATGGCGCCCGAATACGGCGCGACCTGCGGGATCTTCCCGATCGACGCGGAAGCCATCGCCTATCTGCGATTGTCCGGACGCAGCGAAGCGCAGATCGCGCTCGTCGAAACCTACGCCCGTGCCCAGGGACTGTGGCACGACGCCGACACCGCGCCGGCCACCTACTCGTCCACCCTCACGCTCGACCTGGCCGAGGTCCGGCCATCGCTGGCCGGTCCGAGACGTCCGCAGGATCGCGTGCTGCTGGAAGCGGTGCGGACCGATTTCCACGCCCAGCTCTCCGGCCTGACCGCCGCGCGCGCGGCCAAGACCGCCGCGGCGCAGGTCTCGGATTTCATCGAGGAAGGCGGCGGCCAGCCTCAGGCGGCGCATCCGGCGGCCGCGCCGCGGACGAAGATCCGCCTCCACGATCGGGATTGCGAACTGACCGACGGGTCGGTGGTGATCGCGGCGATCACCTCCTGCACCAACACCTCCAATCCGGCGGTGATGTTCGCCGCCGGGCTGCTCGCACGCAATGCCGTCGCGAAAGGGCTCCGGGCCGCGCCCTGGGTCAAGACCTCGCTCGCTCCCGGATCGCTGGTGGTCACCGATTATCTGGGCAAGGCCGGGCTGCTGGGCGCGCTCGAAACGCTGGGCTTCCACATCGTCGGCTATGGCTGCACCACCTGCATCGGCAACTCGGGGCCATTGCCGGACGCCGTCTCGAAGGGGATCGCCGAGGGCGATCTGGTGGTGGCCTCGGTGTTGTCGGGCAACCGCAACTTCGAGGGCCGCGTGCACCCCGAGGTGAAGATGAACTACCTCGCCTCGCCGCCACTGGTCGTGGCCTATGCGCTGGCGGGAACCGTCGATATCGATCTCACCACGGCGCCGCTGGGCACCGACCACGATGGGCGTCCGGTGTATCTGCGCGACCTCTGGCCGACGAACAAGGAGATCGGCGACACCATCGCCGCGACCCTCGGGCCGGAGATGTTCGCCCGCAACTATGCGGACGTCTTCCGGGGCGACAGCCGCTGGAACGCGATCGAGGCGGTCGGGGGCGAGTCCTACGCCTGGAACGCATCCTCCACCTACATCAAGCATCCGCCCTACTTCGACGGCATGACCATGGATGTCGGCGCGATCGAAGACATCCATGGCGCCCGCGCGCTCGGCATATTCGGCGATTCGATCACCACCGATCACATCTCGCCCGCCGGCAACATCAAGGCCAACTCGCCCGCCGGCCGCCATCTGCAGGCGCTCGATGTGGCGCCGGCGGACTTCAACAGCTATGGCTCGCGTCGCGGCAACGACGACGTGATGGTGCGCGGCACCTTCGCCAACATCCGCATCCGCAACCTGATGCTCGGTGGCGAAGAAGGAGGCAACACCCGCCACATTCCGTCCGGGGAGGTGCTGTCGATCTACGATGCGGCGATGCGCTACAAGCAGGACGGCGTGCCGCTGGTGGTGCTGGCCGGCAAGGAATACGGCACCGGATCCAGTCGCGACTGGGCGGCCAAGGGCACCCTGCTGCTCGGCGTGAAGGCGGTGATCGCCGAAAGCTTCGAGCGCATCCACCGTTCCAATCTCGTCGGCATGGGTGTCCTGCCGCTGCAGTTCCGCGACGGCGAGAACGCGCAGACCCTGGGCCTGGACGGGTCGGAGACATTCGACATCGTCGGTCTGGACGATGGCGCCGCGAAGATCGCGCAGGTGATCACACGCCGGGCGGACGGCCACGAACGGCGATTCGAGACGCGTGTCCTGCTGCTGACGCCGAAAGAGGTCGACTACTTCAGACACGGCGGCATCCTTCACTATGTCCTGCGCCAACTCGCGGCGAAACCCTCCGGCTGAGCGGACATGCCTCGCTCGCCCCCGGAGACGGCCGTCTTGCGGCCGTTTGGAGCCTATGCTCCAATCCGGGGGAACCAGCCAGAGCCGCAATCCAGCGGCCGCATCACATACAGTTTGGAGGGGTCTGATGAATCTCGAGCGTCCGTGGCTTGCGAGCTATCCCGCAGGCGTGCCTCAACAGATCGATGCCGACGAGTACCCCTCGATCGTCTCGGTGCTCCAGTCGTCGCTGGAGAAGTATCGCGACCGCAAGGCGTTCACGAACATGGGGCGGTCGCTCACCTACGCCGATGTCGACCGCCTCAGCAAGCAATTCGCCGCCTATCTGCTGGGCGAGCTGAAACTGAAGAAGGGCGATCGCGTGGCGATCATGATGCCCAACTGCCTGCAGTATCCGATCGCGACCTTCGGCATCCTGCGCGCCGGCTTGACCGTGGTGAACACCAATCCGATGTACACCGCGCGCGAACTCCGGCATCAGCTGGTCGATTCCGGCGCCAGCGCGATCGTCGTGCTCGACAACTTCGGCAAGACCGTGCAGGACGTCGTCGCCGATACCCAGGTCAAACAGGTCATCACCACCGGCGTGGGCGACCTGCTGCCCTTCCCGAAGGGCCCGGTCATCAATTTCGTCCTGAAGTACGTCAAGAAGCTGATACCGGAATACGACATCCCGGGCGCCATCCGGTTCAAGAACGCGCTGACCCTCGGCCAGATGCACACCCTCCCGACGGTCGAGATCGGGCCCGACGACATCGCGTTCCTGCAGTACACCGGTGGCACCACCGGCGTCGCCAAGGGCGCGATGCTCACCCACCGCAATCTGGTCGCGAACATGCAGCAGGCTTCGGCCTGGGTCTCGCAGGTCACGGGCGAAGGCCAGGAACTGATCGTCACCGCGCTGCCGCTGTACCACATCTTCGCGCTGACCGCGAACGGCTTGGTCTTCATGAAGATCGGCGCCCAGAATTACCTCATCACCAATCCGCGCGACATGCCCGGATTCGTCAAGGAACTCAGCGCGATCCCGTTCACCGCGATCACCGGTGTCAACACGCTGTTCAACGGCCTGCTCAACACGCCGGGCTTCGACAAGATCGACTTCTCGCATCTGCGCCTCACGCTCGGCGGCGGCATGGCCGTGCAGCGCGCGGTCGCGGAACGCTGGAAACAGGTGACCGGCTGCACGCTGGTCGAGGCCTACGGCCTGACCGAGACTTCGCCCGCGGCGTGCATGAACCCGATGGATCTGGCCGAATACAACGGCGCCATCGGCCTGCCGATTCCCTCCACCGACGCCTGCGTGAAGGATGAGGAAGGCCGGATCCTCGCGACCGGCGAAGTCGGCGAACTCTGCATCAAGGGCCCGCAGGTGATGCGTGGATACTGGCAGCGTCCCGAGGAAACCGACAAGGTCATCGACAGCGATGGCTGGCTGCATACCGGCGACATGGCGAAGATGGACGAACGCGGCTTCTTCTTCATCGTCGACCGCAAGAAGGACATGATCCTGGTCTCCGGATTCAACGTGTATCCGAACGAGGTCGAGGACGTGATCGCGATGATGCCCGGCGTGCTCGAAGTGGCCGCGGTCGGCGTGCCGGACGAGAAGTCGGGCGAAGCGGTCAAGGTGGTGATCGTCAAGAAGGACCCGAATCTCACCGCCGAACAGGTCAAGGCGCATGCGCGCGAAAATCTGACGGGCTACAAACAGCCCAGATTCGTCGAGTTCCGCACCGAGTTGCCCAAGACCAACGTGGGCAAGATCCTGCGACGCGAATTGCGCGAACAGGCACCCGGCTGATATAGCGACCGTGGTCGCAGTTTGAGACAGACAGGTCGGCCTTTGGGCCGACCTGTCTGTCTTTGCAGGGTTGTTTTGTGCTTGAAGTTTCCAAATTTTCGGCGCATACAGGCGGCAACCGGGCTCTACTGAACCCTCCGTCACGCGCACCGGGCCGCCCGGCCGGAGCGCCGCCTTATCCTTGGGGAACTTCCATGAACAACGTTGAAAAACTGCACATCGCCCCCCGCTTCTCCACCCTGCGCATCGAGGAGGATCTGGAGCGCGAGGTGTACTGGTGCCACATGCACGCCGACATGTCCTATCGCGCCGGCCGTGCCTGCTTCAAGAGCGAACTCGTCGACGACATCCTGCATTGGCAGCATGGTCTGGCCGATCGCATCCGCATCGAACAGAGTCGTGGTTCGCATCGTCTCGCCCATGTCGTACTCGCATCCGAACGCGCCGACGTCTTCAATCTCGGCGGCGATCTGCAACTGTTCTGCAACGCCATCCGCAACAAGGACCGCAACACCCTGCTCAACTACGCGCGCCAGTGCGTGCGTGGCGTCCACGCCTTCCACAATGGTCTCGGCGTCGGCGCGCACAGCATCGCGCTGGTCGAGGGCGACGCGCTGGGCGGCGGGTTCGAAGCGGCGCTGAGCTGCCACACCATCGTCGCCGAGGAAGGCGTCGACATGGGGCTGCCGGAAGTGCTGTTCGACCTGTTCCCGGGAATGGGCGCGTATTCGTTCCTGTGCAAGCGCATCGCACCGCACCAGGCCGAAAAGCTCATGCTCGAAGGCAACGTCTACCGCAGCGAAGAACTCCACAGGATGGGTCTGGTCGACGTACTGGTCGGCAAGGGCGAAGGCCGCCAGGCGGTGGAGGAGATCATCCGCAACAACCGTCGGATCCCGCATGCCCGTGCCGCCATGCATCGCGTCCGCGCGATGGCGCAGCCGGTGACCATGGAAGAAATGATGGCGATCACCGAAGTGTGGGTGGACACCGCGCTCCAGCTCGGAGAGCGCTCGCTGCGGACGATGGAACGCCTGGTCCGTGCGCAGTTCAAGCGCAACGCCACGGCGGATGCGGCGACCGCCTGATCGGGCGCCCTGCCTGACCGGGCCGATCGCGGCCACGCAGCACAGGGGAACCTTTCCAGCCAGATCCCGGCTCCGTACCGGGCGGGGTCCGCGCGGCCCTGGTCGACACGGACCAAGGTCGACGGGCGTCGATCACCCCGGATCCGATCCCGGAACGGGGTCCTGCCGCACGCGGCCGGCGCCCAGCAACGACGGCAGCTGCGCGCGGACTTCGCGCGCAGTCTGTTCGACCAGTTGATCGAGATCGCGGGTCAGATTGACCGATTGCTTCGCCAGCTGGACGCTGTCCAGTCGCATCACGATCCGGCAGCGTTCGACCAGCCGCATCGCGCCGATGTTTTCGGCCACGCCGCGCATGGCGTGCGCCGCCTCGCGCATGGCTTCGTAATCCGCGTTCGTGGCGGCCTGCTGCAGATTGGACATCGAACGACCGATGTCGCGCAGGCACTGCTCGACGAAATCCTGCAGGAAATCAGGCCCGAGCCCCATCGCCGCGAGTTCTTCGAGGATCGGCGTGTCGCTGTCGACCGCGGGGGCCGGAACCGGCTTCGCCTGGGATTCGGCGCCATCGGACTGCGCGGGGGATGCGGCGGCCGGATCTTCCGTGGTCGCGGCGATGCCCGCGATGGTATCGAGCAGCTTCGGCACCGAGATCGGCTTGGTGAGATAGACCCGGGCCCCCGCACGTTCGGCTTCACGCATGGATTCGACGGTCGCATCCGCCGACAGCACCACGATCGGCGTGCGTCGGGACTGTCCGGCCTGCATCACCCGCGCCTGCCGGATGACCTCCAAGCCGCTGAGCCCCGGCATGTGCAGGTCGAGCAGGACCAGATCCGGCGTCTCCTCGGACAGGATGTCGAGCACCCGTTCGCCATCTTCCGCGAACAGCGTGCGATGCCCCGCCTTTTCCAGCAGACGCTGCAGGACGACGCGGTTGGTCGGCTGATCGTCCGCCACCAGCACCCGCATCGAGCGCACGCGCACGCGATGTCGCAGGAACGGGTCCTCGAAATCGATGATGTTGCCGCTGCCATCGATGCGGCGGCGTTCGCCATCGCCTTCGCCCTCGGCGCCTGCGGTTTCGAACGTCTCAGGCGCAACGCGCCCGGCATCGACCAGCCCGAACGGCAGCTCGACCCAGAAATGGGTGCCGCCGCCGGGGTTCGGCTCCACGCCGATCCGCCCGCCCATCAGTTCGGTCAGGCTCTTGGCGATCGTGGTGCCCAGCCCGCTGCCGCCGAAACGCCGATCGCGGCCGCTGTCGACCTGCTCGAACGGCCGGAAGATCCGCGACCGCGCCTCTTCGGGGATCCCGATGCCGGTGTCGCGCACCGAGATGCGCAGCATGATGCGGTTGCCGTCGCGCGACAGCTCGCGCACGTGCAGGCCGACGCTGCCCTGGTGGGTGAATTTCACCGCGTTCTGCAGCAGGTTCAGGAGGATCTGGGTCAGATGGCTCGCATCGCCATGCAGGATCTGTGGCACGCGGATGTCGGTGTCGACGTTGAGTTCGAGGTTCTTCGCCTGCGCCTGCGGGTGAAGCATGCGATGCACGCGCGACAGCAGCTGCGGGAGATCGAAATCCTCCTCGTAGCGTCGCATCTTGCCCGCTTCGATCGCGGAGATGTCCAGCACCTCGTCGATCAGCAGCAGCAGGGTCTGCGCCGAGGTATGGATCATGTCCGCGGACTCGCGCTGTTCCTTCTGCAGCCTGCTCGCCGCCAGCAGTTCGGCCATCGCGAGGATGCCGTTGAGCGGGGTGCGCAGTTCGTGGCTCATGTTGGCCAGGAACCGCGACTTGGCCTCGTTCGCCCGGCGGGCCTCCTGGATCGCGCGGGTCAACGCCTTCAGCAACGAGGCGAAGTACAGCGGAACCGCGGACGCGCCGATCAGCAACCCCCACGACAGGTACGGATTGTCGCGCCAGTACGGGGTGGCCTGACTCATCGCGAGGAACGACATCGTGGAGAGCACGGTCGCGAAGTACAGATAACGGCTGCCGAAACGAAGACCGTTGCCGATCGTCACCCACAGATAGATGCTGTACAGCGGTGAGGCGATCTCGCCGAGCAACCCCATCACCGCGCCGATCGCGGCATAGTCCGACAGCATGCCGACCCAGCGTCGCCAGTGCGAGATGCCCGGGCGGTAGAGGATCGCGGCGAACAGCAGCAGCGAGACCATCAGTTCGCCGAGCAGGATCAGCCAGACCGCGAAGAGTTCCTGGGTGCTTCCGCCGATCCCCACCAGCCAACCGAGATAGGTCGAGAACAGCGCCGTGATGACGATGCGCACAAGCACCTGCTTGTGCTCGCTGTCGACCCGATTGGCCAGCCTCGTCCGGATCCAGTCGAAGATGGCGCGAGCCGCAGTCACTCTAAACCCGGGCGTTGCGAACTGGTGGAGTAGCGTTCGCAGATGTCTTCCAGTCGTGGCCGGTTCTGCACCAGGGCCTGGACGCACTGCGGATCGAACAGCTTTCCGCTTTGCTCCTGCAGGAAATCGAGGGCGTTGTCGAAGGTCCAGGGCGCCTTGTACGGCCGCGGCGAGATCAGCGCATCGAACACGTCGGCGACCGCGACGATGCGGGCCTCGATCGGGATCTGCGCACCGCTGAGCCCGTCCGGATAGCCGCTGCCGTCATAGCGTTCGTGATGGCGCAGGGCGATCGCCGCGCCGGCCTGGATGAAACGGTTCTGGCTGCCGCTCAGCAGTTCGTGACCGATCTGCGGATGACGGCGCATGATCCCGAGCTGGTGCTCGTCGAGCGGACCCGGTTTGAGCAGCACGTCGTCGGGAATCGCGATCTTGCCGATGTCGTGGAGCGGCGCGGCCAGTTCGATCAGCCGTACCTCCTCCTCGGACATGCCCAGACCTTCCGCGATCAGGCCGGCGACGTGGGCCATGCGTTCGAGGTATGCGCTGGTGCCGATGTCGCGGTATTCGATCGCCCGCGCCAGTCGCGACAGGGTCTCGCGCTCGCGTTCCTCGACTTCATGCATGCTCGACAGCAGCCGCTGCTCCAGCGACAGCGCGCGTTGCTTGATCGATTCGGACTGCTGGCGCAGCTGCAGCAGATTGCGGCAGCGTGCGCGCAGTTCGCGCGGACGGACCGGCTTGACCAGGAAGTCGATCACGCCGGCGTCGAGCGCGGCCTGGCGGATGGGTTCGTCGCCGACGACGGTCACGAGCACGATCGGCACGTCGCGATTGCTCAGCGAGCGGCGGAAGCGGCGTGCGAATTCGAGACCGTCGACCACCGGCATGCGGTAGTCGAGCAGCAGCAGATCCGGTCGATTGTTCTCCGACCAGCGCAGTGCTTCCTCGGAATCGCCGAAGTCGAACACCTCCAACTCGGGGCTGATGTCCTCGAGAATATGCCGCAACATCGTGCGGGCGGAGGTCTGGTCATCGACGATGACTATTTTCACGGAGTTGC
>JAYRTK010000065.1:0-2760 GCA_041919595.1 Lysobacteraceae bacterium | reverse complement strand
GATACCGTGCGTCCTTGCGTGTGTGGTTGAGGGTCTTTCGTTCCTGAGCCCGGAATTTAAAGCAATTTCCGTGCCTTGTCTCGCATGTGCTTGTCCACGGCCCATTTTATGCCACAGCCGCGGCCGCAACGATATGGGATCGGCGCCAATCCCGCGATCCGATGAGACTGGCGCCTGCGACACCCTGTCGTTACTTACAGCTCCGGACGCATGTACGGAAACAGGAGCACGTCGCGGATCGAGGTGGAGCCGGTCAGCAGCATCACCAGACGATCGATGCCCACCCCGAGACCGCCGGTCGGCGGCAACCCGACCTCGAGCGCACGGATGTAGTCGGCGTCGTAATGCATGGCCTCGTCGTCCCCCCCCTCCTTGGCCTCGACCTGCGCACGGAAGCGCGCGGCCTGGTCTTCCGAGTCGTTCAACTCCGAGAACCCGTTGGCCATTTCCTTGCCGCCGATGAACAGCTCGAAGCGATCGGTGATGCCCGGCTCGCTGTCGGATTCGCGGGCCAGCGGCGAGACCTCGACCGGATAATGGGTGATGAAGGTCGGCTGGATCAGGTCGGCTTCGACCGTCTTCTCGAAGATCTCCAGCAGCAGCTTGCCCCAGCCGTAGCCCGGCTTGACGGGCACCTTCAGGCGCGCGCAGTGCGCGGCCAGGGCCTCGCGGTCGCGGCAGTCGGCGACCGAGATCTCCGGATTGCGCTCGCGCACCGCCTCTTCCAGCTTCCAGCGCCGGAACGGCTTGTCCAGACCGATGGTGTTGCCCTCCCATTCGACCTCGCCGATGCCGAGGGTGTCGTTGGCCACATGCCGGATCAGCCCTTCGGTGAGATCCATCACCTCGTGGTACGTGGCATAGGCCTCGTACAGTTCGAGCATGGTGAATTCGGGGTTGTGGCGGGTGCTGACGCCTTCGTTGCGGAAGTTGCGGTTGATCTCGTACACGCGCTCGAAACCGCCGACGACCAGGCGCTTCAGATACAGTTCCGGGGCGACACGCAGGTAGAGGTCGAGATCGAGCGCGTTGTGATGGGTCGTGAACGGCCGTGCGGTGGCGCCACCGGCGATGTAGTGCATCATCGGCGTTTCGACTTCCTGGAAACGACGATCGTCGAGCCAGCGCCGGATCGCCGAAACGATGATCGAGCGCTTGCGGAAGACCTCGCGCGCTTCGGGAGTGACGATCAGATCGACGTAACGCTGGCGATAGCGCTGCTCGACATCGCTCAGCCCATGCCACTTGTCCGGCAGCGGACGCAGCGACTTCGTGAGCAGACGCAGCGTTTCGACCTTGACCGACAGCTCGCCGGTCTTCGTGCGCATCAGCGCGCCTTCGGCGCCGACGATGTCGCCGATGTCCCAATGCTTGAAGGCATCGTAGGCGTCGCCCAGCGCGTTCGCCTGCAGGAACAGCTGGATGCCGCCGCTCATGTCCTGGATCTGCGCGAACGCGGCCTTCCCCATCACCCGCTTGGCCATCAGCCGGCCGGCGACCGCGACGCGGCGGCCTTCGGCCTCCAGCGCTTCGCCGGTCCAGCGGTCGGCATCCTCGTAGGCGTCCTGCAGGTCGCGGGCGTAGTCCTCGCGACGGAAATCGTTGGGATAGGCCGCCCCCTGCGCGCGCAGCGCCGCGAGTTTCGCGCGCCGCTCCGCGATCAGGGCGTTCTCGTCGTGCGGCGGGGTCTGGGCGTCGGTCATGGCGGTGGTCCGTGGAGGGATCGTGGGAATGCGAGAGGATGCAGGATCACAATCGGCCACGTTGTCCGCGGCCACCGCCGCGCCTGCCGCGACGGTTCAGACGGCGTCGATGCGTTTGGCGCCGGCCTCCAGGCCGGATTTCAGGCTGGCCTCGACGAATTCGTCGAGATCGCCGTCGAGCACCTTCTGGGTGTCGCTGCGCTCGATGCCGGTGCGCAGATCCTTGATCCGCGACTGGTCGAGCACGTAGTTGCGGATCTGGCTGCCCCAACCGATGTCGGACTTGGTGGCTTCCAGGGCGTCGCGTTCGGCGTTGCGCTTCTGGATCTCCATTTCGTACAACTTCGCCTTCAGCATCTTCATCGCGGTGTCGCGGTTCTGGTGCTGGCTGCGGCCGTTCTGGCAGGCGACGACGATGCCCGACGGCACGTGGGTGATGCGCACCGCGGACTCGGTCTTGTTCACGTGCTGGCCACCCGCGCCCGAGGAGCGGTACACGTCGGTCTTGAGGTCGGCCGGATTGATCTCGATGTCGATGTCGTCGTCGACTTCCGGCGAGACGAAGACCGACGTGAAGCTGGTGTGGCGGCGGTTGTCGGAATCGAACGGCGACTTGCGCACCAGCCGGTGCACGCCGATCTCGGTCTTGAGCCAGCCGTAGGCGTAATCGCCCTCGACCCGGACCGTGGCCGACTTGATCCCGGCCACGTCGCCGGCGCTGGCTTCCATCAGTTCGGTCTTCCAGCCGCGCGATTCGGCCCAGCGCAGGTACATGCGCAGCAGCATTTCCGCCCAGTCCTGGGCCTCGGTGCCGCCGGCACCGGCCTGGATGTCGACATAGGCGTTCGCCGAGTCCATCTTGCCGGAGAACATGCGCTGGAATTCCAACTGGTCGACGCCCTTGGCATAGCGCTCCACGTCGTTCTGGATCGCGAGCGCGGTGTCGTCGTCCTCTTCCATCTCGACCAGTTCGAGGAGTTCCTCGGCGCCGGCCAGGCCATCCTTCAGGTCGCGGATGCCGTTGACGGTCTTGTCGAGCAGCGAGCGTTCGCGGCCC
>JAYRTK010000064.1:0-13665 GCA_041919595.1 Lysobacteraceae bacterium | reverse complement strand
CGTTCCTGCGCTGGGGACTCATCCTCGCGTGCTTGTGTTCCCCGGTCGCGGCGGGCCAGGCCGGCCCGCAGGACCATGACGATCCAGCCGAAGCGTGGGCGCCCCCGCCTTCGCCGATGTCGCCGCCCGGGACCCCGCCGCCGCCCCGGCCGCCGCGCGATCCCGAGGATCTGCGCAGAGAGATCTTCGCCAGGCCCGCGAAGGATGCCCTCTTCGCTGCCTACGAAGCGCTGCCGGAGCGGTCGCGGCCGCAGCGCATCGTCCTCCTGGTGCGTTACGGCACGGACGGTGTCCTGGGCGAGGTGCGGATCGAGCGCGGCTCGGGCGATGCGGGCCTCGATGCGGCGGCGTTGGCCTGGGCGCGCCGGGTGCGATTGATCCCCAGCGCCGAACCCGGCGAGGGCAGACTCCCGATCGACTTCAGCGACCGGCCCCAGGCGCCGCGCGCCCGCCCGCCGGCAGATCCGGCCGGTAATGCCCGGTGATCGGATGGTCGAAGAGGATGTCCTCCTCGCGCGTCCCTCGGCCGATGTTGTGCAGGATCAGCGGCGTGCCGGTGCGCGTGCGCCGGTCGCTGACGATCCCGATGTGCGGCAGGTGGCCGGGCAGCATCCAGGTGACGAGGTCTCCGGCGCGGTAATCGCCCGCTTCGCGCGTGGGCGCGAGCGACCAACCCCGGCGTGCGAAGAAGGTCTGCAGATTGGGCACGCGGCGATGATCGATGTTGCGATCCGGCGTGCGCAGGCGCCATTTCTTCGGATACCGCGCGAAGTTCGCGCGCATGTCCTCGTGGACGCTGCGCTGCAGATCGATGCCCTGCGTGCGCAATGCGCGGACCACCACGTCGGTGCAGACGCCGCGATCCTGCGGCACATCGCCGCCGGGGTAGGGCAGCACGACGTAGGCGGGATCGTAGACGACGGTGACGCCGATCTGGCGCCGTGCGGCCGCGACCAACGGCGGTGTTGCGGATGCGGGCGCACCGGCGGACGTGCGTGCGTCAGACGCGGTGGTGGGGGTGGTGGTGCTGCCGGTACCGGCGTTCGACGCGGTGCAGCCGACGGTCAGCAGGCAGACGAGCGACGCGATGCGCCACGACGCGCAGCCCCGCGTCGTGCGGACCATCAGTCCTGTTCTCCCGGCGTCGCCACCTCGCGCCCGGGCACCTGCACGAGACGCAGCTCGTCGGTGTCCAACTGCAGCGCGGTGAGCCTGCCGCCCCAGACCGCGCCGGTGTCGATCGCGTGGACCCCGTGGCCGATGAACAGCCCGAGCGTGGACCAGTGGCCGCAGACGATCTTCAGATCGCGTTCGGCGCGGCCCGGCACCTCGTACCACGGATACAGGCCGGGCGCCTGGGTGCCCGGCGCGCCCTTCTCGTTGAAGGCGATGCGACCGCGCGGCGAGCAATAGCGCAGGCGGGTGAAGATGTTGATGATCGCGCGTTCGCGTTCCACGCCGCGCAGCGCCGGAGACCATGCGGGGTAGTCGCCGTACATGTTGCGCAGCAGCTTGCGCCGGCCGTCGCCCTGCAGCCGGCGTTCGACTTCGCGCGCGTGTTTTTCCGCGTGCATGGTGGTCCACTTCGGCGCCAGTCCCGCATGCACCATCATCCAGCCGAGCGTGCGGTCGGCATGCAGCAGCGGGCGTTCGCGCAGCCAGTCGATCAGGGTGTCGCGGTCCTCCGCGAACAGGATACGCTGCAGGTCCGGATTGACCTTGCGCTGGTCGTCCGCGCTGCGTTCGGAGATCGCCAGCAGCGACAGATCGTGATTGCCGAGCACCACCACGCTGTGATCGCGCAACGCATGCACCAGGCGCAGGGTTTCCAGCGACTCGCCGCCGCGGTTGACCAGATCGCCGCAGAACCACAACCGGTCCTGTGCGGGATCGAAACGGATCTTCTCCAGCAGCCGCTGCGTGGGGCCATAGCAGCCCTGCAGATCGCCGATCGCCCAGACCGCCATCAGTGCAGCATCCGGGGAATGCAGAGCACGAACTGCGGAATCGGCGCTTCGAATTCGCTGCCGTCGTCGCCGCGCATCGTGTAGGCGCCTTCCATGGTGCCGTAGGGCGTCTTGAAGAACGTGCTGGAGGTGTACTCGAAACGCTCGCCCGGGCGCAGGCGCGGTTGTTCGCCGACCACGCCCTCGCCGACCACCTCGCGCGGAAACCCGATCGCGTCCACGATCAGCCAGCGCCGCGAGATCAACTGCGCCGGACACCGTCCGGTGTTGCGGATGCCGATGGTGTAGGCGAAGTAGTACAGGTCCTCGTCGGGCTTGGACTGATCGTCGAGATAGCGGGTCGCGATGTCGATCGCGATCGCGTAGTCCTGAGGGGATGGGGCGGAGTCGTGCATGGGCGACAGTGTAGCCGCGAACGCGGACGGGTTTCATTTCCCGCGCCGCCGGTGCGGTGCGTCAGTCCTGGCCGAGGTTGGCGAGACGCACGAAATCGGCGACGTCCAGCTGCTCCGCGCGGCTCTGCGGATCGATGCCGGCGGCGAGGATGTCCTCGGTCGTGCAGACGCCGCCGAGCGCGTTGCGCAGGGTCTTGCGACGTTGTCCGAAGGCGGCGCGCACGACCTCGGCGAAACGGCGCGGATCGGCGATGCCGATCTGCGCCGGCGGTCGCGGGACGAGACGCACGACGGCCGAATCCACTTTCGGCGGCGGCCGGAACGCGCCCGGAGGCACCTTGAACAGCGCGGTCACCGCGCAGTAGGCCTGCAACATCACGCTGAGCCGCCCGTAGACCTTGCTGCCCGGGGCGGCGGCCATGCGGTCGACGACTTCCTTCTGCAGCATGAAATGCATGTCGCGGATGGCGGCGGCGTGATCGAGCGCGTGGAACAGGATCGGCGAGGACAGGTTGTAGGGCAGGTTGCCGACGAGCCGGATCGGCTGTTCTCCGGCGAGCCGGCTGAAGTCGACGTCCATCACGTCGGAGTGGATCAGCTCGAGTTCGCCGTGCGCCCTCGCCGCCGCGGTCAGCGGTTCGAGCAGATCGCGGTCGAACTCGATCGCGGTCAGCGTGCCATGGCGATCCAGCAGCGGGAAGGTCAGCGCGCCCTGGCCGGGGCCGATCTCGACGAAACGGTCGCCCGGTTTCGGGTCGATCGCGAGCAGCATCCGGTCGATGATCCCGCGCTCGTGCAGGAAGTGCTGGCCGAGCGACTTCTTCGCGGGTTTGACGAAACCGCCGGCATCCGGGGCGGGATGGCCCTGGCGTCGAGGACCCTGGGCGGGACGGTCGCGGGTCATGCGTGCTCCCTGTGCGCCAGGCGCGTGCGTGCGAGCCGGGTGCAGGTCTCGATCGCGGCGAACAGGCTGGACGGGTCGGCGATGCCGCGGCCGGCCAGTTCCAGCGCGGTGCCGTGGTCGACTGCGACCCGCGGGTAGGGCAGGCCGAGGGTGAGGTTCACCGCGCGCTCGAAGCCGCTGTATTTCAGCACCGGCAGCCCCTGGTCGTGATACATCGCCAGCACCGCGTCGCAGTCGGCGAGCTTCGCCGGCAGGAACGCGGTATCCGCCGGCAGCGGCCCGGACACCTGCCAGCCCTCGCCACGCAGGCGTTCCAGCAGCGGGATCACGATGTCGAGCTCCTCGCGGCCGAGGTGGCCGTCCTCGCCGGCGTGCGGATTGAGACCGAGCACCGCGATCCGCGGCGTGGCGATGCCGAAGTCGTCGCGCAGCGCGACGTGCAGGATGCGCAGGGTGCGTTCCAGTCCGGCGGCGTCGATCGCGTCGGCGACCGCGCGCAGCGGCAGGTGGGTGGTCGCCAGCGCAACCCGCACGATGTCGTTCGCCAGCATCATCACCACCGGGCATCCGGCCTGCGTGGCCAGCAGTTCGGTGGTGCCGGTGAAGGGAATGCCGCCGTCGTTGATCGCGGCCTTGTGCACCGGCCCGGTGACCAGACCGTCGCACAGTCCCTGCAGGCAGGCGTTCGCGGCGACTTCGAGCGCGGCGACCGTGGTGCGCGCATTGCGCGGCTCGGGTCGGCCGAAGGCGACCGGATCGCGGTTCGGGATTTCGACGTGGGCCAGCCGGCCTGGGCCGGCGGCGGAAGGGTCGTTCGGGGAGATCAGCCGCAGCGGCAGGCCGAGGGCCTCGGCCGCGCGAAGCAGGGTGTCGCGATCGCCGTAGCAGATCAGCTGTGCGTCCCATTCGCGCTGGGCGGCGCGAACGACGAGTTCGGGACCGATGCCGGCCGGCTCGCCCGGGACCAGCGCGAGACGGGGCCGGCGGAGCATGGCCTCAGCCGGCGCCGGCGGCGTTGCCGACGCGGATGTCGATGAAGGCTTCGCCGCGCATCTCGCGCAGGAAGCGGTTCCACTCGTCTTCCAGCTTGCGCTGGCCGATGCTCTCGCGGATCTGGGCGCGGCGGTTCTGGTCGCCGGCATTGACCTGGCGGCTGCCGACGCGCTGGACGATATGCCAGCCGGCTTGGGTCTTGAAGGGCGGGGAGACTTGGCCATCCGTCAGCGCGGTCACTTGGGTACCGAAATCCGGACCGAAGTCGTCCTGGGCGAACCAGCCCAGATCGCCGCCCCTGGCCTTGCTGGCGTTGTCCTGGGAGTGCTCGCCGGCAAGTTCGGCGAAATCGGCGCCGCCGGCGACCCGGGCGCGCAGGGTCTCCAGCCGGGCCTTGGCCGCGGTGTCCTGGCTGGCGTCTTCGGTGCGGATCAGGATGTGGCGGGCCTGGTACTGGGTGACCATGCTGGCGTCGCCGGCGTCGGCGTTGCGGGTTTCTTCCAGCTTGATCAACTGGAACCCGCTGGGGCCGCGGATCGGACCGATGATCTGGCCGGTCTGCATGCTGCGGATGGTGCCGGCGAAGCTGGTCGGGATCTGGTCGAGCGCGCGCCAGCCGAGGTCGCCGCCTTCCAGCGCGTTCGGGCTGTCGGAATAGCGCACGGCGGCGGCGCTGAATTCCATCTCGCCGCGGTCGAGCAGGTTCTTGATGCCCTCGATCTTGCGCTGGCCGGTGGCGATCTGCTCGGCGGTGGCGCCTTCGGGCAGGGCCACGAGGATGTGGGCGAGGCGGTACTGGGTGTTGCCGCCAGCCTGCGCGGCCAGAGCGGCATCGACTTCGGCGTCGCTGACGCTGATCCGGCTCTGGGCGAAGCGTTGGCGCAGGCGCTGGACCACGATCTCGTCGCGCAGCGTGTTGCGGAAGTCGCCGTAGCTCATGCCTTCGCTGGCCAGCTGCTGGCGCAGTTGCTCGGGGGTGATGTTGTTCTGGCGGGCGATGTTGGCGGCCGCGCTGTCGACTTCCTCGTCGCTGATCCGCACGCCGGTGGATTCCGCGCGAGCGGTCTGCAGCCGGATCAGGATCAGACGTTCGAGCACCTGGCGCTGCAGCACGTCGGCCGGCGGCAACTGCGCTTCGCGGCCGGCGTACTGACTGCGGATGTTGGCGACCGCGCGATCCAGCTCGCTCTGCAGGATGATGTCCTCGTCGACCACCGCGGCGATGCGGTCGAGCGATTGCTGGGCGAGGGCGGAAAAGCTGCCAGCCAGCAGGACGGCGGCGAGGAGAACGCGAAGCGGTCGGATCATGGGACGGAATCTGAAGAGGGAAGATCGCCGCCGCGGGACTGGGGCGGCGGGACGAGGGACAAGTCCTCGCGGTAATAACCGAGGATAGCACGGCGCAACCGGCCTTCCGTGTCCGGTCCTGCGGAGCCTAGCCCCTTGAGTTCGATCTCCAGCTGAATGGCGTTGTTGAGGTCGCCATCGCGGTTGCGCAGGTAGCGCCGACCGACCACGCGGACCGCGATGCAGCAGCTTTCCCATTGCACGCCGGCGATGCCTTCGAGCAGACGGTTGTCGCGCAGCGAATAGTAGTAGCGGCCGACCACGCTCCAGTTCGGATTGATCGGGTAGAGGAAGGACAGGTCGGCCTGTTCCAGCAGATCCCGGCGATAGCGGTAGCTGAAATTGACGATGCCCTTGTCGCCGATCAGGTAGCGGGTGCGCAGGCTGGCGAGATCGCGCCGACCGGCCTTCGGGTCCCACTGGTAGGAGGCGCCGATGCTCCAGCGGTCGTTGGGGGCGTAGTTGGTGTCGACGACCCAGGCGGACTTGCCCTCCTCGATCGGATTCTCGCCCGGCACCGTGACCCGCGAGTCCTCGAAATAGCGGATCTGGCCGAAGCTGGCGGACAGCTTTTCTCGGCCGTCTGCTTCCCGGATCAGGCGGGTGGAGACGGCGATGGTGAGCTGGTTGCCGTCGGCCTGACGGTCGGCGCCGGAATAGCGGTTGTCGCGGAAGAGCTGGCCCCAGCCGAAGGTCAGCGGCCGGCTGTCGAACAGCGGAATGCCGCTCTGATCGCGGTAGGGCGCGTTGAAATAGAAGATCCGCGGTTCGAGGGTGTGCAGATAGTCGCCGTCGCCCAGTCGGGTGTGGCGGTCGAAATACAGGCCGGCGTCGAGGGTCGTGACCGGCAGGCTGCGGCTGGGCCGGTCGTCGCGACCGGGCAGGGCCGGATCGTTTTCGAGGTTGTAGCCGGTGTAGCGCCAGGCCAGCGTCGGCTTCAGGAACCAGCTGGCCCCTTCCAGCGGCAGGCTGACGTAGGGGCGCAGATCGACCCGGCTGCCGCCGGCGAATTCGTCGTGATCGAAGCGCACCACCTCGGCGTCGATGCCGGTCGCGAACAGGCGCCCGACACGGCGCTCCCAGCGGACCTGCCCGCGCGGCAGGCGGTTGTAGGGCAGATCGGTGTCGCGCAGGGTGTAATCGGCCAACTGCCAGTGGTCGGCCATGATCGTGGCCTCCCAGTCGCGACCGCGGCCGTACAGGCCGATGTCGCTGGTCACGAAGGAGTTGGCGCCGCTGTTGAGGTTGCTGCTGGCGTCGTCGAGATAGCGCGGATCGCTGATCCAGGCCATGTTGGCGCGCGCCTGCCAGTGCGGGCCGAAGTTCTGGCTGCCGACGAAGCGGGCGAAGCCTCGGTTGTCGCGGCGCCGGTTGCCGGTCGGCACGCCCTCGGCGATCTCGGTGTCGCGCTCGCGTTCGGCCAGATCGTCGGACGGCAGAAACGCGGCATCGAACACGCCGCGGCCGGTCTCGGTGAGATAACGGAACTCGCCGCCCAGTTGCAGGCCGCGCTTGGTCATCAGTCGCGGATTGAGGGTGGCGTCGTAATTCGGGGCCAGATTCAGGTAGATCGGCTGTCGCCAGTCGAAGCCGTTGCGCCCGGACGACGAAATCGCCGGGTACAGCAGGCCGGTGCGGCGGCGGTCGTCGATCGGGAAGCGGAACCACGGCAGGTACAGCACCGGGATCTTGCCCACCCGCAGGGTCGCGTTGCGGGCCGTGCCCATGCCGGCTTCGGTGTCGACGTCGATGCGCTGCGCGCGCAGTTCCCAGCGGCGGTCGCCCGGCGGGCACGTCGAATAGGTCGAGCCGAACAGCGAGCCCTCGCTGCCGTCCATCACGATCCGCTTGGCGCCGCCATTGCCGCGCCGGCGGATCAGCTGGTACCGGATGTCTTCCAGTTCATGGCTGTCCTTGGCCTGATCGCCATGGCCGCGGGCCGCGACCAGACGCATGCCGCGATCCTGGTAGCGCACGGAGCCCTCGGCGGTATAGGTCTCTTTTTCCTGGTCGTAGCTCAGCCGGTCGGTGGACAGGACCTGATCGCCGCGGCGCAACATGACGTTGCCGCTGAGGTTCATCACCTGACCTTCGGTGCCCTCCAGCGTGTCGCCGTCGATGTCGGTGTCCTGCGTGGTGCGGTCGACGGCCGGGGCGTCGGTCGACGTCTCCGGCATCTCGGCGAATGCGGGGACCGCGTCCTCGACCGGACACAGACCCCAATCTTCGGGCTGATCGTCGGCCGCATGCGCGGACAGCGACAGGGCGATGCACAGGGGCAGGGGCAGCAGGCGGAGAGTCTTGCGCACGTTCGACCGGGGGCTGGACATATCCGGCTAGCTTGACGCATCCGTCCCGGAGCGGCAACGCGGACGACGCCCCGTCTCCCGGGAAAAGCGCTTCAGCCCCGCAGCGCGCCGACGTGGGCCACGCAGGCTTCGCGCAGGCCCTGCAGGTCGTAGCCGCCTTCCAGGCTGGAGACGACGCGGCCTTCGGCGTGGCGTTCCGCGATGGCGACCAGTTCGCCGGTGATCCATGCGAAATCCGCGGCTTCCAGTTCCAGTTGCGCCAGCGGGTCGCGCCGATGGGCGTCGAAGCCGGCCGAGATCATCACCAGTTGCGGGCGGAAGGCGTCGAGCTGCGGCAGCAGGCGGGTCGTCCAGGCCTCGCGGAACTGCGCGCCGCCGGCGCCTGGCGGCAGCGGGGCGTTGAAGATGTTGTTCACGCCGCGATCGCTGACGTGGCCGCTGTCGGGGTAGAGCGGCATCTGGTGCGAACTGGCGAAGACCACCCGCGGTTCGAGGTCGAAGATCGCCTGGGTGCCGTTGCCGTGGTGCACGTCGAAATCGGCAATGACAATCCGCGACAGCCCGTATTTCTCCAGCGCGTGCGCGGCGCCGACCGCGATCGAATTGAACAGGCAGAACCCCATCGGCGCGCAGGTGGTGGCATGGTGCCCGGGTGGCCGCACCGCGCAGAACGCGCGTCGGGCCTCGCCGTTCATCACCATCTCCACCGCGGCGACCACCGCCCCGGCGGCGCGCAGCCCGGCTTCGGCCGATGCCGGCGACAGCACGGTGTCGGGGTCCAGCCAGACGCGCTGGTGCGGTTTGGTTTCCAGCACCGCATGCAGCAGCGGTTCGGTATGCACGCGCAGCAACTGGCCACGGCTGGCCCGCGGCGCCTCGATCCATTCCAGGTCCGGCCAGGTCTCGCGCAGCCCCTGGCTCACCGCTTCCAGCCGCGCCGGACACTCCGCATGCATCGGCCCGGTGTCGTGGGCCAGGCAGGCGGTGTGGGTGAAGACCGGGAAGAAGGCGAGACCCATGCGTGACCTGTGCGTGCGGTCGATCGATATCGCCGTCAGCGACGGCTGTGGGCCCACAGCACTTCGCCGTGACCGGCGTGCCGCGCCAGCACCCGCGCCAGCACGAACAGCAGGTCGGAGAGGCGGTTGAGATAGCGGATCGCCTGCGGACGCACCGCGTCGTGGTGCGAGAGCGTCACGCATTCGCGCTCGGCGCGACGCACCACGGTCCGCGCGAGGTGACAGCGCGCCGCGGCTTCGCCGCCGCCGGGCAGGATGAAATCCTTCAGCGCCGGCAGCGGGTCGTTGTAATGATCGAGCTGCGTTTCCAGACGTTCGATGTCGGCATCGTGGATGGCGGCGTGACCGGGGATGCACAGCTCGCCACCGAGGTCGAACATCTGATGCTGCACGGTGGTCAGCAGGTCGCGGATGTCGTCGGGCAACGTCACCGCCAGCAGCACGCCGATCGCCGAATTGGCTTCATCGACCGTGCCATAGGCGGTCACCCGCGCCGAATCCTTCGCCACCCGGCTGCCGTCGCCGAGCCCGGTCGTGCCGTCGTCGCCGGTCCTGGTGTAGATCTTGGAGAGACGGTTGCCCATGTCCGCGCCCGCTTCAGCGCCGGACGGGCCGGGAGGTCGGCATGGCCGCGGCGCCCAGCAGGCCGACGCGATAGCCGTTCTCCTTGAGCATTTTCGTGGCCTTCGCGCTTGACCGGACCAGGATCAACAGGCCGATCAGCGGCACGAACATGAACAGGAACATCAAGATGCGGTAGACCATCGGCGTATCCAGTCCCGACCACATCCGGAACAGGCCCATGAACGACATGATGAACATCGCGACGACCATGGCCACGATCAGCAGGCCGAGCAGGCTTGCTAGGGCCGGATCGCTGCCGCTCAACGCCGAGAGGGCGCCCATGCCGAAGTAGAGCAGGATCGACCAGATGACCAGCCGCTGGCCGGTGCGCACTTTTTCCAGACGCTCGCGTTCGGCGGCGGTATGCGTCCTGGTCTGCTCGATGTTGGCCTGCGGCGGGCTGTAGGGATTGCTGCTCAAGCCTGCGGACCTCAGACCGTCTGCGCGCGCAGCGCCGGTGCCCGGCGACGCAGCAGCGCGAAGCCGCCGAACAGCAGCGCCGAGTAGAACAGCGTGCCCAGCACGGTCCACTGGAAGAACGGGATCGCGGCGACGTACGCGGCGACGAGGCCGGCACCGGTCTGCGGGTACATCGTCCCGCCGAACCAGGTGAAGAAATTGGTGATCACGAAGAAGAGCACCGAGCCGGCGAGCGAGTAGCCCAGCACGTTCGCGCCGTTGGCCCGGCCGCGCAGGCCGAAGCCCATCACCGACGACAGCGCGATGCACAGATAGACCGACCAGAAGCCGAGGCTGGCGACGTAATCGAGATAGGTGCCGCCGTGGATCAGGCCCAGCGCCACGTCGGACAGCACCATCGCGATCAGCGGGATCACGACGGCCCAGCCGCGATGGGCGAAGTACGCGCCGCCGAACAGGGCCATGGCTTCCACCGGCGAGAAATTCGGCGGGTGCGGCAGGACACGGCTGAGGGCGGCCACCGCGATCATCGCGATCAGCAGCAGCGGGCCGGGAGCGAGCAGACTGCGGGCGTTCGATTCGGGGCCGGGGGAAGACAGGGAGGCGGAGGCGGTCATCGGCGGTCGCAGGCGGAAGAGATCACGGAGGCGTTAGCATAGCGCAATGTCTCCCGCCGACCCCGTGCCGCAGCCCCCGTCGTCGCCTGTCGCCGCGTCTCACGATGTCCTGATCGTCGGCGGCGGCCTGGTCGGTGCCAGTCTCGCCATCGCGCTGGACCGCCTGGGCCTGGAGGTCGGTCTGCTCGAAGCCGCGCCGCCCGGTGCGTTGCCGGCGGTGTTCGACCAGCGCAACCTCAGCCTCGCCGAGGCCAGCGTGAACGCCCTGCAGGCGCTCGACGTGCTGCCGCGACTGCGCGCGCCGACCGGCGCCATCGCCCGCATCCACATCAGCCGCTCCGGGGACTTCGGCCGGGTCGCACTGCGCGCGGCCGATCACGGGCGCGAGGCCTTCGGACGGGTCGTGGTCGCGCGCGATTTCGGCGAGGCGCTGGAGTCGAAGCTCGCCGATCTGCGCCGACTGCGCCGTCATCGTCCCGCGCGGTTCGTCGGTTTCGACGTGGATTCCGATGCGGACGGGGATGACGGCATGCGTCGCGTGCGGGTTGGCGGCGACGACGGCGAGCATGTGCTCCATGCCCGTCTGGTGGTGGCCGCCGACGGCACCGCCAGCACGGTGCGCGACGCGCTGGGCATTCCGGTCGAACGTCATGATTACCGGCAGACCCTGTTCGTCGCCCGTGTCCGCGCCGCCCGTGCACCCGACGGCACCGCCTGGGAACGTCTGACCGACCAGGGTCCGACCGCGATCCTGCCGCGCGGCGACGGGCACTACGGCACCATCCATGGCGTATCGACCGATGAGGCCGAGGCGGTCGCCGCGCTCGACGATGCCGCCTATCTCGAACGCCTGCAGCAGGTCTTCGGCTGGCGGGCCGGGCGGCTGCTCGCGGTCGGCCCGCGCAGCGCCTATCCGATCGTGCGCGTGCTCGCCGAACGCCTGATCGCGCCGCGCGCGGTGCTCGTCGGCAACGCCGCGCAGACCCTGCACCCGATCGGCGCGCAGGGCTTCAATCTCGGTCTCCGCGATGCCCTGACCCTGGTCGAATGCATCGAGGCCGGCCGCTTCCGGGGCCAAGACCCCGGTCATCCGGCGGTGCTGGCCGAATACGCGCGCCGCCGCGCGGACGATCGTGCGCGCACGCTCGCCTTCTCCGACGGGCTCGCGCGCTGGACCGCGAATTCCGCGCCGCTGGTCTCGCCGCTGCGCAGTCTCGGCCTGTTCGCGATCGATCACGACGACGCCCTGCGCGCGATGCTGGTTGGTGGTGCGATGGGTTATCGCGGCGATGTGCCGCGCCTGTGTCGTGGAGAAGCCGCATGAACCGACGCTCGCGCAGCGATCGCCGTGCCGATGCCGCCATCGTCGGCGGCGGCATCGTCGGCGCCGCCTGTGCCCTCGCGCTGGCGCAGCAGGGGTTGCAGGTCACCCTGATCGAATCCGCCGAACCGCCGGCCTGGTCGCCGGCAGCGCCGGATCTTCGCGTCTACGCTTTCGCGCCCGACAACGCCGCATTGCTCGCGTCGCTGGGCGTGTGGGATGCGGTCGCCGGCGCGCGCGTGCAGCCCTACCGCCGCATGCGCGTGTGGGATGCGGCCGGCGGCGACGAACTGCGCTTCGACGCCGATGCCTTCGCGGTCACCCAACTGGGATGGATCGTCGAACACGCCCTGCTGCAGGATCGTCTGTGGGCGGCGCTGCGTGCATCGACCGTGACCCTGCGCTGCCCGGCACGCGTCGTCGCGCTGGAGCAGGACGATGCCGGCGTCGCCGACGGTGGTGTCCGGCTCGAACTCGACGATGGTCTGCGCGTCGAGGCGCGGGTCGCGATCGCCGCCGACGGCGGTCGTTCCACCCTGCGCGATCTCGCCGGCATCGCGACGCAGACCGAGGATTACGTCCAGCGCGGCGTGGTCGCCTACATCGCGACCGAACATCCTCACGAGGACACCGCGTGGCAACGCTTCCTGCCGACCGGCCCGCTGGCGTTCCTGCCCTGCGCGCCGTGGCCGGAAGCGATGAACGTCAGTTCGATCGTGTGGACGCTGCCCGACAACGAGGCCGCGCGTGTGGTCGCGCTGGACGACGCGATGTTCGCCGAGCAATTGACCCGCGCCTTCGCCGGTCGCCTCGGGGCCTGTCGCCCGCTCACGCCGCGGATCGCCTTCCCGCTGCGCCGCCAGCTCGCCGAGGCCTACGTCGCTGGTCGTGTGCTGGCGATGGGCGATGCCGCGCACGTCGTCCATCCGCTGGCGGGGCAGGGCGTCAACCTCGGGCTGCGCGACGTGAGCGCGTTGCGCGACGCCGTTGCCGACGCGCGATCGCGCCGGGCCGACTGGGCCGCACCGCACCGCCTGCAGCGTTGGGCCCGCACCCGCCGCAGCGACGCCACCGCCTCCGCCCACGCCTTCAGCCTGATCAATCGCGTGTTCTCGAACGATGCCCTCGCGCCCACCCTGCTGCGCGGGCATGCGCTGGGACTCGTCGGAAAACTCGCTCCGCTCAACCGCGCGTTGTGGCGGCATGCGGCAGGGGTGTGAATCGCAGGCCTCGGTCGGCGCCGGCCGGAGCGGGCAACGATGACGATCTCTGCCCGATGCACGCTCAGTCCGATTGCGGAGTGATCAGCGTGACCACGGGCGCCGGGCGGGTCAGCTGGCGCGGAAAACGATTGTTGGGATCGAGCATGCCGGTGCGGTGGAGGACGCCCAGAACCTTCGTCATCTGCGCCGGCGGAATCTGGTGCGGCGTCTTCGCGACATGGAAGCGGACGCCGGTGGTGCAGGGCGGTGTCGTCAGCGAACCGACATAGCTGTAGAACGGCCCGCGTCGGAACAATTCCAACGTCTCGAACAGGCTGACGCCCTGATAACCCTGCGTGTGATCGACGATGCTGTCGTGAAGCGCGTTCAGTGTCCGCGAGTCGACGGTCACGCTCCGGTTGGCCTGGTATTGCACCGCGAAGACGACGACCTTGCCGGATGCGTCCGTCGCCTTGATATGGATCTCCAGTTGCGGAGGCGCGATGCCGGCGCCTGCGGGCGCGGGCAGGACGTGCTCGACCGGGGA
>JAYRTK010000063.1:0-13715 GCA_041919595.1 Lysobacteraceae bacterium | reverse complement strand
GATGCGTCAGGCCGGGTTCGATACCGCCACGATGTTGTTCTACTGGTCGCCCGCATTCGCCTATCTGGGATGCGAGCAATTGTTCTGCATCGCGCGCAAACCGGCCTGAAGCCGATGAGCGCAGCGAGAACCGCCGCTCTGCGGCATGATCCGATCCTCGGGAGATGTCCTGCATGAAGAAACTCGTCATCGCGATCGTCGCCATCCTCGCGGCCGGCGCCGGCGTCCTGGTCTACCGTGATCAGGCGAAGTTGGCCGACGAAGTGTCCGCGCCCGCCGCCGCACCGTCGGCGGCGCCTGCCGCGCCGCAGGCCGCGCCGATCGCATCCACCGGGACGTCGCCGGCCTTCCGCAGCCTGTTCCTGCGCGATGCCGCGGGCGGGCAGAACCAGGTGTGGCGTTTCGCCGATGGCGGCACGCCGGCGTTGGTCGCGGTCCAGGCGGCCGATCCGGGCTGGACGGCGGAATTGTTCGCGCCGCGTGGTTGGGGCGGCGACGATGCCGTGCTGTGGCGCAACGACGCCAACGGCGAACTGCGGCTGTGGCGCCTCGGCGCCGATGGCCAGGTGCTGGCGGTCGAAATCCTGCCGTATTCGGGCGACGACTGGCGTGTGATCGCGGCACCGGATGCGGACGGCGACGGCGATGTGGATCTCGTGTGGCGCAACGCCGTCGGTGCGGTCGCGGTGTGGACGCTGCAGGAAGGCAAGCAGACCGGACAGGCGTCGGTGGGCGAGATCGCCGTGGGCTGGACGCTGGCGCAGTCCGCCGATTTCGATGGCGACGGCCGCGACGAACTGCTGTGGCGCATGCCCACCACCGGCGAGGTCGCGCTGTGGGATCTGCAGGGTATCCAGCCCGCGGCCGTCAAACCGCTGGCCGGTGCCGGCGCCGAGTGGCGGGTCTTCGCCGCGCTCGATCTCGACGACCGTGCGGGCGTCGATCTGCTCTGGCAGGGTCCGGACGGCACGCTGATCGGCTGGAGCGGCGCCGACGCCGCGAACGAGATCGCGATCGAGCGTCCGGCGACCGCCGGCTGGCGTCTGGCGGCTACCGCGGACGTCGACGGCGACGGTCGTGCCGAGCTGCTGTGGCGCGAGGACGCCGGTCTCCAGTTCGGCGCCTGGCGTTTCGGCGACGGCGGTGCGGTCACCGACCTCGCGCTGCCGCCGCTCGGCCCCGAATGGGCGGTCGCGCCCACCGGATTCGTATCACGCTGACGTCGCGAACTCCGCGGCGCGTCGATGCGTCGCGGACACCGATCAGGACCGAACCATGAAAGAGTGCAGCAAATCCATCGCCCGACGGTTGTCGGATCCGAACTTCAGCAACCGCTATTTCGTCGGCGACGGCATCGACATCGGCGGCAAGCCCGATCCGTTGGCGTTGTACGCGGAGATGTTCTCGCGGATGCGTTCGGTGCGGACCTGGGACTGGGAAGATGGCGACGCGCAGCATCTCGCGAGCGTCGGCGACGAATCGCTCGATTTCGTCCACAGCAGCCACTGCCTGGAGCATCTGGTCGATCCGCGCGAAGGTCTGCGCCACTGGTTCCGCGCGCTGCGACCCGGCGGTCATCTGGTCGTGACCGTGCCGGACGAGGATCTGTACGAACAGGGTGTGTTCCCCAGCACCTTCAACCGCGATCACAAATGGACGTTCACGATCTGGAAGCCGGCCTCGTGGAGCGCGCGTTCGATCAACCTCGTCGATCTGGTCCGCGAACTGGGTGCGGCCGCGGAACTGCTGCGGATCGAGCAGTTGTCCTCGACCTATCGGTTCGATCTGCCGCGTTTCGACCAGACCCTCACGCCGGTCGGCGAGTGCGGCATCGAATTCGTGGTGCGCAAGCGTCCGTCCGCCGAGGTCGAGGCCCGCGGGCGCTGGCAGCGCCCGGTCGAACAGCCCGCGCCGGAACTGCGCCTCCACTACAACCAGTATCGCGACGACATGCGCGCGATGAAGACCGCCAATCAGGACGCGGCGCCGTTCCTCAACGACGCCCCGCTGTGAGCCCGTCATGATGATCCGCGCCCGCGCGCCCCTGCGCCTCGGACTCGCCGGTGGCGGCACCGATGTGTCGCCGTACTGCGATCAGTACGGCGGCTATGTGCTCAACGCCACGATCGACCGCTACGCCTACGCGGTGATCGGCACCACCGATGGTGACTGCGTGCGCTTCGTCGCCAGCGACCGTGAGCAGTCGGAAACGCTGCCGCTCTCCGCGCACTATCCGCTCGACGGCGATCTGCGCTTGCACAAGGCGGTCTACAACGAGATCGTCGCGAACCACAACGGCGGTCGTCCGCTCGCGGTCGAGCTGACCACGTTCTGCGATTCGCCGATCGGTTCCGGTCTGGGGTCGTCGTCCACCCTGGTGGTGGTGATGATCCGGGCTTTCGTCGAGTTGCTGAACCTGCCGCTGGACGATTACGCCATCGCCCATCTGGCCTACAAGATCGAACGCGTCGACTGCGGATTGAAGGGCGGCAAGCAGGATCAGTATTCCGCCACGTTCGGCGGCTTCAATTTCATGGAGTTCTACGGCGACGACCGCGTCGTGGTCAATCCGTTGCGCATCCGCAACTGGGTGCTGTGCGAACTGGAGGCGTCGCTGCTGCTGTTCTACTCCGGCGTTTCGCGCGAATCGGCGCGGATCATCGCCGACCAGAGCGAGAACGTGAAGCAGAAGGACACCACGACGCTGGAAGCCATGCACCGGCTCAAGCACGAGGCCCACGCGATGAAGAACGCGCTGCTGCGGGGCGACTTCGCCGACATGGTGCAGTCCATGCGTCAGGGGTGGGAGAGCAAGAAGAACACGGCCAGCACGGTGACGACGCCGGTGATCGAAGCGATCCACGATGCCGCGCTGTCGGCCGGCGCGCTCGCCGGCAAGGTGTCCGGCGCGGGCGGTGGCGGTTTCATGATGTTCTTCGTTCGTCCCGATCGGCGGATGGAGGTCATCCGTGCGCTGAAGGCCTTCGAGGGCCAGGTCAGCAACTGTCATTTCACCAAGAACGGCACCCAGGCCTGGAGGATCGAATGAGACCCTACATCGAGGATCGTCTGGACCGGGCGGTCGAGGTGATGCGGGCGCTGGCCGGCGACGCGACGCTCCGCGACCAGCTCGAAACCTGTGCGACCCGCTGCATCGAAGCGCTGGAGGGCGGCGGCAAGCTGCTGCTCGCCGGCAACGGCGGCAGCGCGGCCGATGCCCAGCACATCGCCGCCGAGTTCGTCAGCCGGTTCGCGTTCGATCGCCCGGGCTTGGCGGCGATCGCGCTGACCACCGACACCTCGATCCTGACCGCGGTGGGCAACGATTACGGGTTCGAGACGCTGTTCGCGCGTCAGCTTCAGGCGCTCGGTCGCGAAGGCGATGTCTTCATCGCCTATTCGACGTCCGGGCGTTCGCCGAACATCCTCGCCGCCCTGCGCGAGGCCAAGGCCCGCGGCCTGTTCCGCATCGGCCTCACCGGTGCCGGTGGCGGCGACATGCCGGCGCTGTGCGACGTGCTGCTGCGCGTGCCGGCGCAGGAGACGGCGGAGATCCAGCAGGGGCATGCGGTGCTCGGCCACATCCTGTGCGGACTGGTCGAGCGTGCCGTGTTCGGAGCCTCCCGGACGTGAATCCTGGTGCGAATCCGCATGCGACGTCGGGCGCGAAGGAGGCGGTCGTGCTCGCCGGCGGCTTCGGCACCCGTCTGCGCAGTGTGGTCAGCGACGTGCCCAAACCGATGGCGCGGGTCGCCGGTCGGCCGTTCCTCGAATTGCTGCTCGCGCATCTCGCGCGCAACGGATTCGAACGGGTCGTGCTGTCGGTCGGTTATCTGGCCGATGCGATCCGCGATCATTTCGCCGATGCCTGGCGCGGACTGGAGATCGACTACGCCATCGAATCCGAGCCGCTGGGGACCGGGGGCGCGATCCGCGCCGCGCTGGGCCGTTGCGAAGGCGATCACGTCTACGTCTTCAACGGCGACACCTACCTTGCGCTCGACTGCGCCGGCACCGATGCACTGTGGGCGCGCACGCACACTCCGATCATCGTCGGTCGTCGCGTCGACGACACCGCGCGCTACGGACGCCTGGACGTCGACGATGAGGGGCGCATCCTGCGTTTCCTGGAAAAAGAGGCCAGCGGCGGTCCCGGTCTGATCAACGCCGGCGGCTATGTGCTGCCGCGCGCGATCGTCGACGATTTTCCGTCGGCGCAGCGGTTCTCGTTCGAAGTCGACTATCTGCGCGAGGCGGTCGCGCGTCGCGTGTTCCTGGCCCACGCGACCGACGCGGAGTTCATCGACATCGGCACCCCGGACGACTACGCGCGGGCGCAGACCCTGCTTGCGGCGGCGGCGCGATGACCGCCGCGGCGCGCGCGCTGTTCCTTGATCGCGACGGCGTCATCAATCACGACGCCGGCTATACCCACCGCTGGGAGGATTTCGTCTTCGTCGACGGGATCTTCGCGTTGTGCCGGCATGCACGCGATCGCGGTTACCGGTTGCTGGTCGCGACCAACCAGGCGGGAATCGGTCGCGGGCTGTACAGCGAGGCGCAGTTCCACGCGCTCACCGCACGCATGTGCGAGCGCTTCGCCGATGAAGGCGCGCCGATCGACAGGGTCTATTTCGATCCGACCCATCCGGTGCACGGCATCGGCGAATACCGCCGCGATTCGCCGATGCGCAAGCCCAATCCCGGCATGCTGATGCTGGCGGCGTCGGAGTTCGGGATCGCGCTCGCGGACAGCGTGCTCATCGGCGACAAGGCGAGCGATCTGCAGGCGGGACGCGCCGCCGGCGTCGTCCGCAATCTCTGGTATCACCCGGGCCCGCTGACCACCGAGGATGCACCCACGGTGCGCCTGGCCTACGCGGTCCTGCACGACCTGCACGACGCGCTGCCGCATCTGCGCTGAGTCCGGCGCAGCGCGCCGCGGCTTTTCCGCAGCGACAAAAAAAGCGGCCTCCCGGGGGAGGCCGCTTCTTGTCGTGCGATCACCGAGGCGCGGGCCGGGTCGACGGCCCGCGCGGATCGGCGGCCGATCAGCGGATGATGCTCCACTCGGCGGGCGCGCCGCCCATCGAGGCCGCCGGATCGTACGAGCCGTTGCCCAGGCTGCGCCACAGCGCCACGCCGGTGCCGCCGTTGCGCACCACGATGTCGGCACGGCCATCGGCGTTGTAGTCGCCGATGGTCGATACGCGGGCGGTGGTGCCGATGCTGAACGCGCCGGCTGAGGTGGTGGTCGCGCCGTTCATGAACCAGTGCGCGAACAGACCGGCGCCGGTGTTCTCCCACACGATGTCGGAACGACCGTCGCCGCTGATGTCGCCGGTGTCGACGACCTGCCAGCCGGCGGCGTAACCGCCGAGCGAGAGGTAATCCCAGGTGGCGTCGCCGCGGCTGCGCCAGGCGTACAGCTGGTTGATCGAGGCGTTGCTCCAGATCACGTCGCTGCGGGCATCGCCGTCGAGATCGCCGGTGGCCACGATCGCGTACTCCGACGGCACCGAGAACACGCTGCTCTGGCCGATGGTGTTGACGCCGCTCATGAACCACAGGGCGTACAGACCGGCACCGGCGTTGCGCCAGATGATGTCGGTGCGACCGTCTCCGCTGATGTCGCCGGTGCGCTCGATCAGCCAGCCGGCCGGCACGCCCGCGATCAGCCCTGTGTCGAACTGACCATCGCCACGGCTGCGCCAGTAGTAGTAGTTGTTGCTGGCGGTGTCGCGCCAGATCAGGTCGGTACGACCGTCGCCGTCGAGATCGCCGGTGGCCACGACGCGGAAGATCGAGGGCACGGTGAACAAGCCGGTCGACACCGTCGCGGTGTTGTTCATCAGCCAGAACGCGAGCTGGTTCGTGGTCGTGTTGAACCACAGCAGATCGGAGGCCCCGTTGGCGTTGAGGTCGTTGTGCGCGGTGGTGGCGAACGGCACCACCGACGCCCGGAACTGCGCGACCAGCGGCATGCTGAGGTTGAGGCTGGCCGCGTTGTTGGCGGTCGCCGTGCCGGTCGGGCGGGTGGTGTCGGCGTAGTTGACGCTCGGATTGCCGAAATAGTTGATCGAGAACTGGCTGCTGTTGTTCAGACGGTAGGCCATCACCGTGTAGAAGCCGGTGGTGCTGGCTTCGCGGTAGCCATACGAATAGGTGTGGGTGCCGGAGTCGCCGCCGCTGTCCTCGACGTTGTGCTGCTGACCCATGTTGTGGCCCAGTTCGTGGGCGAGGGCTTCGTCGCGGCAGTTGTAGGTGCGGCCGTCGGTTTCGTCCTCGTCGGAGCCGTCGCTGACGACCGAGTAGCCGAACGGTGCGTCGGTGTTGTCGATGGTGAAACCACCGCCGCCGAGCAGCCACGCGATGCCGCAACCGCCGTGCTGCGGAGCGAGCAGCGGACGGACGAGCGAGACGAGGTCCGCGCCGTACTGGTCGCGGGCGGTGCGCAGCGGCACCAGTTCGGCGGGCACGGTCTGCGCGCTGCAGCCGCTGGTGGTGCAGGCGTAACCGCTCAGCGCTTCCAGCGCGGTATCGTTGCTGCTGCTGTCGGTATAGCTGACCTGCAGGGTATGGACCAGGCGGACGCGCGGGGTCACCAGGCTGTTGACGTAGGCCTGGTTGGTGATCGCGATCAGATTGGCCAGACGGGTGGAGGTCTGCGAGGTGCCGCCGAGGCGGGTCACCAGTCCGGGGGTGTAGCCCAGGGCCACGTCGACGGTGTCGGCCGGGCCGGCCTTGGTGCCGGGTTCGGCGGCCGCGGCCGCCGCCTTCCGGGCCTGCACGGCGGCGGCGACGCTCGGCGGGATCAGCACGTCATCGCCGGCATCGTCGCTCATCGCGTCGCCATCGAAGACCTTGGAGGAATCGGTTTCGACCAGCCAGGAGCGGCCGGCGGACATGGTCAGGCGCAGCGGGGCGGCGTCGCGCTGGGCGATGCGGCCGAACACGGCCTTTTCACCGAAGGTGATGACCGCATCGAGGCCATTCGCGGTACGACCGACCCACGACCAGTTGCCGTCGATGCTCTCCTCGTGGCGCTGGTAGGCGAGGTCGAGCACTTCGCCCGACGGCGTGGCGACCCGGATCGAACGTCCCGGGGCCGCGGCGTTGAGCGCGTGGGCTTCGCTGAGTTCGACGGCGTGGTAGGTGTAGGCGCCGCGGCGCACGGTCTCGCGCATCGCCGGGTAGGCGAGCAGCATGCCGCGGTCGGGCAGGGAGGCGAAGACCGCGCGATGGGCCGCGGACTGGACGGCAGCGGACAGCGGCGTCCGGGCCGCGACTGGCTGCTTCGCCGGGGACGACAGTTCGGCGTCCTGCCGGTCGGCAGCGCAGCCGGCGATCGCCAGGGCTGCGGTCACACTGAGAAGAAGATGGCGCATACGGGGGTCTCGGCAGCGTGCTCCGGAACTCGGAGCGTGAAGGCTAAGGATACGCTCAAGCGACCGCGCCCCGCATCTCGCGGAGGCGTCCGATGCGCCCGAGCCTGAGAGCGAGCGCGCATCCCGAGAGATACCGGGTTCACAGTCTCGCCAAATCGCATCGCCGGACCTGGCCCGGACGAGGCCCGATTCTAGCCGCCCCTTCCGCGGGGACTCCAGCGTCCCGGCCGGGCGTTCGTCGTTCCGTACGATTGGGCGCCGGGGCGGCCGGCGCGCTGCAGGACGCCGAGGTCAGCGGCCGGGGATCCGGCAGCAGCGCCAGCCCGCGCTCAGGGTGGCGGTGGTGGTGCCGATGTTCTTCCCCGCGCAGTGTTCGCCGCCGACGCCGGTCAGGACCATGTCGCTGGTGCTGCCCTGGCAGATCACGGCGGTGCGGCCGTAGCCGGCGGGGCAGGTGGCGGTGGCATAGAGGAAGCTGCTGGTGCCGGGGTCGACGGTGACACCGTTGATGATGCTGTTCTGGCATTCGATCGGCGAGGAGCGCGGGTTGTCGAAATAGCCGACGATGTCGACCACGTAATGCGCCTGCGCGAAGGTGTAGATGGTGAAATCGCGCGAAGCGGTCGGTGTCGGGATCGGACTGATGATCGCGTTGTTGACGATCGCGCCGGCGGTGTAGTTGACGCTGGCGGTGGCCGGGCGGGTGGCGCCGTAGGGGTGCACGGTGGCGTAACCGGCGGTGGTCGGGCTCACGGCGGTGACGTTGATGGCGATCGCGCTCGGGGCTTCGCTGCCCAGGCCGCAGCCGTTCGCGGTACCGCCCTGCTGGGTGTAGGTGCTGACGCCGGCGGCGACGAAGTCGCGGCTGCCGTTGGTGGGGATCGCGCCTTCCGCGGTGTTGCGGGTGTCGACGATGCGGCACGGCGTGATCGGGGTATAGACCAGGTCGCGGGTGGTTTCGCCCAGCGCCTTCTCGATCAATCCGCCCTTGCCCCGCAGCGGGCCGGGCGGCAGTTGCGCCAGCGTGGTCATGACCCGGTCGTCGGACAACCGGTGCCCGGTGCCGTCGAGCGCCGCCATCGCGCCCTCGAAGGTGTCGCGTTCCAGCGCCGCACGCAGATTGGCCGGGTCGCCCTTCGCGAACTGCGGCACCAGGCGCATCGCCCACGGGCGCGCTTCGAGTCCGTAGACCTCATGGACATAATCGCCCCACCTGCGCACGAAACGATCGATCGCCACGGCGCGTTGCGCCGGCGTCGACGGGCCAATGCCCGGCTGCGCACCGATGCCGCTGACACCGGCCGGGCCGCCGGCCTGGGTCACGGGCGCCAGCGCGCACAGCAGCGCCGCAGCCAGAAAGCGGGTGCGAAACATCGTCATGGCATGCAGATCCTCTGGGGCGGAAGGGCGCGTCCGGGCGATGCCCGGTGAACGGACATTGTCCGTGAAGCGCCGCTCCGGCGCATCACCCGAGACGAGCCGGGCGGACCCCCGGTGTGCGATCGCCCGACGGCCGGCCAGGACCGGACCTGCCTGCTAAGATCGGCCGGCGTTCATCCGCCATCGCAACCTCCGGAGAAGTCCCATGTCCCGATCCACCGTACGCGCGGCTGCCCTGCTGACGCTTGCGCTCGCTGTTCCGGCGCTGTCCGTTCCCACCGTCCATGCACAGGCCCGGAAGAGCGGGACCACGGGGCTCTCCCGTGACGCCTCCGCGCCTGCCGCGGTTTCGGCCGCACCGCTGTCGCCGACGGCGCGCGGCGAGCTCAGCCGCCGGTTCGTGACCAAGTGGGGCAACTACGTCGAGCGCGTCTACGAAGTGCCGGTAGGCACCTGGGCCCGGCGCATGGTGCCGAGCTTCGTCGCCGCCGACCCGGCCAATTTCCGCAAGGCGCTCGCGCGCGACACCTTCGAGGGTGCGATGGCCGAACTGACCGGCACCGGTCATCGGTTGTCCGATGCGGCCGCGATCGATCGCCTGGCGCGCGTCTCGATGACGAAGAGCCGGCTGGCCGCCGCCGACGTCAAGACGCTCGGCGCCCTCTCGAACGATCTGGTCTACACCCCGCTCCAGCCCTGCCGCATCGTCGACACCCGCGTGGCCGGCGGCGCCATTGCGGCCAACGGCACCCGCAGCTTCAAGGCCGTCAACAGCGCCGACTTCACCGCCCAGGGCGGCAGCGCCACCAACTGCGCCACGCTCGGTCTGACCGCCAGCGCGGTCGCGCTCAACATCACCGCGGTCACTCCTGCCGGTGCCGGCTACGCGACTGTTTTCCCCTTCGGCACCACCCAGCCGCTGGCGTCGAGCGTGAACTACACCGCCGGTGCGATCGTCAACAACGCGATCATCGCGCAGATCCCGAACCCGCTGCAGACCTCCGATTTCACCGTCTTCAGCTTCGCCCAGTCGCATTACGTGATCGATATCGTGGGCTACTTCGCGCCGCCGGTGGCGACCGCGCTGGAGTGCACCGAGACGACCGCTTCGCAGAGCGTCACCTCGGCTTCGCCGACGTTCGATTTCCAGATCCCGAACTGCCCGGCCGGCTACACCCTCACCGGTGCCGGCTGCCGTACCGCGGGCTTCAACGATGCCGACTGGGCGATCAACGGTCTGTACAAGAATCCGTCGCTGGGGATGCTCGGATTCTGCTCGGGCATCAACAAGACCGCCGGCAGCATCACCGTCGAAGGCACCAATCGCTGCTGTCGCGTGCCGGGCCGCTGATCCTGCCCTGCGACCCGTTCCTCCCGAAGCGCCGGCCTGTCCGGCGCTTCTTTTTTGCGTGGCAGCTCCATCGTCGGTGGACGATGGCCTGGGTTCGGTCCGTCCTGCGTTCTGGGGATGGGGATTTCCATTCCAGTACTCACGCATCCGGAGGCCGTATGTCGAACCTGCTGTCGCGCGCGCTCATCGTTGGCGCCCTGTCGTTGTGCATCGCCGCACCCGTCGTCGCCGGTGCTCGTCAAGGCGACGCCGTCGCTTTGTCGCCGCAGGACCGCGGTGTCCTGGCCGGACGGTTCGTGTCGAAGTGGGGCGGCTACGCCCAGCGGGTCTACGGAGTACCGGTGGGGGTCTGGGCGAAACGCATGGTGCCCAACTTCGTCGCCGCCGATCCGAGCAATTTCCGCAATGCGATGAAGCGCGACACGTTCGAGGGCGCGCTGGCGGAACTGGCCGGGACGGGACACCGTCTGCCGGATCAGCAGGTGATCGATCAGTATGCGCGCACCGCGGCCTCGTCGTCGCTGAGCATGAAGGATGCGGCCGCCATCGGGGGCAAGGCGCTGGGTTCGACCACCGGCGACCTGGTGTTCACCGCGGTCACGCCCTGCCGCATCGTCGATACCCGCGTCGCCGGCGGCGCGATCGCGGCCAACAGCAGTCGCGCCTTCCTGGGGCTGGCGGTCAACTCCGGCGCCAATTTCAGTTCCCAGGGCGGCAGCGCCACCAACTGCAACGTCGCTGCGGTCGGCGCCAGCGCGATCGCGATCAATGTGACCGCGGTGACGCCTTCCGGCGCCGGTTTCGCCACCGTCTACAAGTCCGGCGAAAGCCGGCCGCTGGCGGCGAGCGTGAACTACACCGCGGGTGCGATCGTCAACAACTCGGTGGTGGTGGGCGTGCCCAATCCGCTGGCGATCACCGACTTCGTCATCTACACCTTCGCGCAGGCCGATTACGTCGTCGACATCGTCGGTTATTTCTCGCCGCCCCAGGCCACCAACCTGCAGTGCACCCAGACCGCGTTGCAGCCGAACACGATCGCGGCCGGCGCTTCGACGTTCTTCAACAATCCGCTGTGCCCGGCCGGTTACCATGAGGTCATGCCCTACTGTTACAGCAGCGATGCGGGCGTGAACAGCGCCGGCAGCGGCACCAACAGCAATACGGCCGGCCTGGCGACCTTCTGCGCCTGGCACAACACCAACAGTGGATCGCGGACCGTCTATGGTGGCAGCATCTGCTGTCGGGTGCCGGGGCGCTGAGTCATTGCCGCGACGCAGGGGGCGCCGTGCGTGCGACGGAACCGGGCAGGCGATGCCCGGTCCGCTCGCCGAATCCCGTTCGGGACGAACCCGGTGAGCGCGGTGATTCGACCAGCGGCAGCTCGACACGCCATCGTCCACAGGCAATTCAGGAGACCTGCATGAAGTCCACCCTTGTTGTTTCCGCCCTGGCCGTGCTCGCGGTCGCCGGCGTGTCCGCTCCCGTCGAAGCCGGCTCGCCGCAGCCCGGGGCGGCATCGGCCAGGCCGCGGCTCGTCGCGCAGGCGTCCGGCCCGCTCACGCCGGCCGAGCGCGGCGCGATGGCGCGTCAATACGTCCTGAAGTGGGGCGGCTACGTGCAGACGGTCTACGGCGCGCCGGTGAGTGTGTGGGCGCAACGCATGGTGCCGACCTTCGCGCACGCGGACGCGGACAACTTCCGCAATGCGCTCAAACGCACGACGTTCGAGGGCGCGTCGGCGATGCTGAGCGGCAACGGGGCCAGGGTGTCGGACGAGCAGGTGATCGACAGCATGGCGCGTGCGAGTCTGGCGCCGACCGACGTGCAACGGGCGTCGGTGGTCAAGGCCCTGGGCGCCGCGGCCACGGATCTGGTGTACACGCCGGTGACGCCCTGCCGCATCCTGGATACGCGTGTCGCCGGCGGCACGCTGGCTGGTGGCTTCAGTCGCGACTTCAACGCGGTGGTGGGCTCGGGCGGCAACTTCAGCAGCCAGGGCGGCAGCGCGACCGATTGCGGTGTGGTGGCGGCGGGCCAGGCGGCGGTGGTGATCAATCTCACCGCGGTGACGCCGACCGGCGCGGGCTATGCGACGGCGTATCCGTTCGGGACGACGCGACCGCTGGCGTCGAGCGTGAACTACACCGCCGGGGCGATCGTCAACAATTCGATCGTGGTCAAGCTGCCCAGCCCGCTCACCACGAAGGACTTCACGGTCTACACCTTCGCGGCCTCGGACTTCGTCGCCGACATCGTCGGTTACTACGCGCCGCCGGTGGCGACCGCGCTGGAGTGCAGCCGCCAGTTCGGCAGTTTCGTCAACGTGCCGGCGAACACCTACGGCTTCGGCGTGTCGGCCACCTGTCCGGCCGGCTACACGGCGACCGGCCTGGGCATCGAGGCGGCCGCGAATGTCGTCATGGCCGACTCGGCCATCAGCTCCAGCGGCGGCACGATCTTCACCTACAACCTGGGCGGCACCGCGCAGTCGACCCGCGCCTGGGTGCAGTGCTGCCGCGTGCCCGGCCGCTGAAGCATCGATTCGGTCGCAACGAAAAGAGCCGGGTTTCCCCGGCTCTTTTCGTATCGGGCAGGAGCAGTTGCGCTTACAGCGCGGCCTGCAACTCCGGCAGGATCTTGAACAGGTCGCCGACCAGGCCGATGTCGGCGATCTCGAAGATCGGCGCCTCGCCGTCCTTGTTGATCGCCACGATCGTGCCGGCGTCCTTGATGCCGGTGAGGTGCTGGATCGCGCCGCTGATGCCGACCGCGATGTACAGCTCCGGGGCGATGATCTTGCCGGTCTGGCCGACCTGCAGTTCGTTCGGCACGTAGCCGGCGTCGACCGCCGCGCGCGAGGCGCCGACCGCAGCGCCGAGCTTGTCGGCGAGGTCGTAGACGATCCTGAAGTTCTCCGCGGAACCGACGCCGCGGCCGCCGGAGACGACCTTGGCCGCGCTCTGCAGGTCCGGGCGGTCCGACTTGCCGGCCGCGAGGCCGACATGGCGGGTGTGGGTCGGCAGCGCGACATCGACGGCGACCGCTTCGACGGCGGCGCTGCCGTCGCGCGCCGTTTCCGGCCACGAGGCGGTGCGCACGGTGGCGACCACCGCGCGATCGGCCGCGGCTTCGACCGAGACGATGGCGTTGCCGGCGTAGATCGGACGCTTGAACGCATGGCTGCCGTCGACGGCCATCACGTCGGAGACCTGCGACACGCCCAGCAGCGCGGCGACGCAGGGCATCAGGTCTTTGCCGAAGGTCGTGCTGGGACCGAACACGTGGCTGTAGCCGGCGGCGATCTTCGCGATCTGCGGGGCCTGCACCTGGGCGATCGCATTCGCGTTCGCGGCGTTGGCGACGGCCAGCACCTTCGACACGCCGGCGATCCGCGCGGCTTCGCCGGCGACGCCTGACGGGTCGGCGGCGAGCACGACGATGTCGATGGTTTCGGGATTCAGCGCCTTCGCGGCGCTCACGCAGCGCGCGGTGGAGCCGTTGAGTTTGCCGTCGAGGTGTTCGGCAACGATCAGAACCTTGCTGGTCATCAGAGGAGCCCCTTCGCCTTGAGTGCCGCGACCAGTTCGGCCGCA